>NZ_JAPJAV010000010.1:0-206547 GCF_035616495.1 Mycobacterium sp. 663a-19
AGGCGGACCACCCGATGGCGGCGCGGCCGGCGGCGGGACCGCGCCCGGCTGGCCCGGTGGCGGCGGGGCCCCGCCCGGCTGGCCGTTCGGCGCGGGCTTGGGTTCGGCGCCCTGGGCCGGCATCGAGTTGAGCACCGGGCGGATGTACAGCCGCGCCGTCTGCCCCAGGTTCCGGGCCTCGTTCCCGTCGTTGCCGGGCACCGTGATGACCAGGTTGTCGCCGTCGACGACGACCTCCGAACCGGAGACGCCCAGCCCGTTGACCCGGGCGCTGATGATCTGCTGCGCCTGCGACAGCGCCTCCCTGCTCGGGCGCGAACCGTCGGGGGTGCGCGCCGTCAGCGTGACGCGGGTGCCGCCCTGAAGGTCGATGCCGAGCTTGGGGGCGGCCCGCTTGTCCCCGGTGAGAAACACCAGCAGATAGACGCCGACGAGCAACAACAAGAAGACCGACAGGTAGCGGGCAGGGTGCACCGGCGCCGAAGACGATGCCACGTTCCTTGTATCTCCTTGAGAATCGGTTGCTTACCCCCGAGAGAGCCTACGTGCCGCCCTCACGTCAGGAGTCCTTGGTCACCCGGGGTTCGTCGGCGGGGTCTTCCAGGTCGTCGGAGTCCTCCAGGTCGCCGGATTCGGCCACCTCGTCGTCGAAGTCCTCCGGCTCGATGCGGTCCCGCACGGCCAGCTTCATCCAGGTGGTCACGATGCCGGGCGCGATCTCGAGCTCGACGGTGTCGTCGGCGATGGAGACGACGGTGGCCTCCAGGCCGGACGTGGTGTGCACCCGGTCGCCCGGGCGCAGCGAGTCGTGCAGGTCGATCGTGGCCTGCATCGCGCGTCGCTGCCGCCGCGACGCGAAGTACATGAACCCACCCATGATGAGCAGGAACGGCAAGAACAAAACCAAACTCTCCATCGACGCCTGTCTTTCGTCTCGGTATTTCTCTCGTAAGGGTCCAGTGTGCCCGTTCAGTCTCCCAGGTCGCCGGTCGGCCGCCGCCCGGCCGAGCGGATAGGCTTTGGTTTCGCGACGTGACAGGCGCGCCGCGGTGAGGAGGATGTCGTGGCCGGCCTCGAGCAGACTCGCCAGCTGGTCACCGAAATCCCAGGTCCGGCGTCGCTGGAGCTGACCAAGCGGCGGGCCGCGGCGGTGCCGCGGGGCGTCGGCGTCACCATGCCGGTGTTCGTCGCCCGCGCCGCCGGCGGCATCGTCGAGGACGTCGACGGCAACCGGCTCATCGACCTGGGTTCCGGCATCGCCGTCACCACCATCGGCAACTCGGCGCCGCGCGTCGTCGACGCGGTGCGCGCGCAGGTCGCCGAGTTCACCCACACCTGCTTCATGGTCACGCCCTACGAGCAGTACGTCGCCGTCGCCGAACAGCTCAACCGCATCACCCCCGGATCCGGCGAGAAGCGCTCGGTGCTGTTCAACTCGGGCGCCGAGGCCGTCGAGAACTCGATCAAGATCGCCCGCTCGTATACCCGCAAGCCCGCGGTGGTCGCGTTCGACCACGCCTACCACGGGCGCACCAACATGGCGATGGCGCTGACCGCCAAGTCGATGCCCTACAAGAGCGGGTTCGGTCCGTTCGCGCCCGAGATCTACCGGGCGCCGCTGTCCTACCCCTACCGGGACGGGCTGCTGGACAAGGAAATGGCCGCCGACGGCGAGCTGGCGGCCGAGCGCGCCATCAACGTCATCGACAAGCAGGTGGGCGCGGACAACCTGGCTGCCGTTCTGATCGAGCCGATTCAGGGCGAGGGCGGTTTCATCGTGCCGGCCGAGGGGTTCCTGCCGGCGCTGCGCGAGTGGTGCCGCGCCAACGACGTGGTGTTCATCGCCGACGAGGTGCAAACCGGCTTCGCCCGGACCGGGGCGATGTTCGCCTGCGAGCACGAGGACATCGAGCCCGACCTGATCGTCACCGCCAAGGCCATCGCCGACGGGTTTCCGCTGTCGGCCGTCACCGGGCGGGCCGACGTCATGGACGCCCCGCACGTCGGCGGCCTGGGCGGCACGTTCGGCGGCAACCCGGTCGCGTGCGCGGCGGCGCTGGCCACCATCGAGACCATTGAGCGGGACGGCCTGATCGAGCGGGCCCGGCACATCGAACGGCTGATGACCGAGCCGCTGCTGCGCCTGCAGGCCGGCGACGACCGGATCGGCGACGTGCGCGGCCGCGGCGCCATGATCGCCATCGAGCTGGTGAAATCCGGCAGCGCCGAACCCGACCCCGAGCTGACCGATCGATTGGCCACCGCCGTCCACACCGCCGGCGTCATCGTGTTGACCTGCGGCATGTTCGGCAACATCGTCCGGCTGCTGCCGCCGCTGAACATCAGCGACGAGCTGCTGGCCGAGGGGCTCGACATCCTGGCCCGGGTCTTGGGCGACCTCTAGCTCTTCGTGGGGCATGTCACACGGTCCGCCGGGCGGCGGTCGTTGAGGAATACCTTTAGTTAAACTAACGTTCTGAAGGTCGGCGCAATGTCGCGCACTCAGACCATCTTTCAGTCAGTACAGGGGAACTGTCATGCCGACTATCAGTCGCGAAGAGCGGCTCGCCCGCCGCGTCGAGGAGCTATCCGCCACCGATCCACAGTTCGCCGCCGCCCAGCCGAGCCCGGCGGTCGCCACCGCCCTCGAGCGACCCGGGCTGCGACTGCCGCAGATCGTTCAGACCGTGCTGCAGGGTTACGCGGACCGGCCCGCGCTGGGGCAGCGCGCCGTGCGGTTCGTCACCGACCCGCGGACGGGGCGCACCGGCGCGGAGCTGCTCACCCACTTCGACACCATCACCTACCGCGAGCTGGGCGAGCGGATCGGCGCGGTTGCGCGCGGCCTGTCCGGTGACGCGGTGCGGGCCGGCGACCGAGTTTGCATCCTGGGCTTCACCGGCGTCGACTACACCACCATCGACATGGCGCTGGGCCAGATCGGCGCGGTGTCGGTGCCGCTGCAGACCAGCGCGGCGATCGGCCAGCTGCAGCCGATCGTGGCCGAGACCGAGCCCGGCGTCATCGCGGCGAGCGTGCACCAGCTGCCCGACGCCGTCGACTTGATCGCGGCCGGGCACTCCCCCGCCAGGCTCGTGGTGTTCGACTTCCACCCCGAGGTCGACGACCACCGCGACGCCGTGGCGGCGGCCCGCACGAGGCTGGCCGACACCGGGGTGCCGGTGGAGACGCTGGACGACGTCGTCGCGCGCGGCAACGCCGCTGGGCCGGCCGAGCCGGTCGTCGCGCCCGACACGGACCCGCTGGCCCTGTTGATCTACACCTCCGGCAGCACCGGCGCCCCCAAGGGCGCGATGTACCCGCAGAGCAACGTCGCCAAGATGTTCTGCCGGTCGAGCCGAAACTGGTTCGGGCCCAGCGCCGCGTCGATCACCCTCAACTTCATGCCGATGAGCCACGTGATGGGCCGCGGCATCCTCTACGGCACGCTGGGCAACGGCGGCACCGCCTACTTCGCGGCCAAGAGCGACCTGTCGACGCTGCTGGAAGACCTCGCCCTGGTGCGGCCCACCGAATTGAACTTCGTGCCGCGGATCTGGGAGACCCTCTACGGCGAATACCTGCGCCAGCTCGATCGCGGGGTTCCCGAGGCCGAGGCGCTCGAGCAGCAGCGGCGGTCCCTGCTGGGCGGGCGGTACATCTTCGCGATGACGGGCTCGGCGCCCATCTCCCCGGAGCTGAAGGCGTGGGTCGAGGACCTGCTGGAGATGCATCTGCTGGACGGCTACGGCTCCACCGAGGCCGGCATGGTCCTGTTCGACGGCGAGGTGCAGCGCCCGCCGGTGGTCGACTACAAGCTCGTCGACGTTCCGGACCTGGGCTACTTCGCCACCGACCGGCCGTACCCGCGGGGCGAGCTGCTGCTCAAGACCGAGAACATGTTCCCCGGCTACTACAAGCGGCCCCAGGTGACCGCCGACGTGTTCGACGCCGACGGCTACTACCGGACCGGGGACGTCGTCGCCGAGGTCGCGCCCGACCGGCTGGTGTACGTCGACCGCCGCAACAACGTGCTCAAGCTGGCGCAGGGCGAGTTCGTCACCGTCGCGAAGCTGGAGGCGGTGTTCGGCAACAGCCCGCTGGTCCGCCAGATCTACGTCTACGGCAACAGCGCGCACCCGTATCTGTTAGCGGTCGTCGTGCCCACCGAGGAGAACACGTCGAAGCAAGCGATCGCCGACTCGCTGCAGAACGTGGCGAAGGAGGCCGGCCTGCAGTCCTACGAGGTGCCGCGCGACTTCATCATCGAGACAACGCCTTTCACGCTCGAGAACGGTCTGCTCACCGGCATCCGCAAGCTGGCGTGGCCGAAGCTGCGGCAGCACTACGGCGAGCGGCTGGAACGGCTCTACGCCGAACTGGCCGAGGACCAGGCGAATGAGCTGAGCGAACTCCGCCGTGGCGGGGCCGACGCGCCGGTGCTGCAGACGGTCAGCCGGGCCGCGGGCGCGCTGCTGGGCAGCGCGGCCTCCGAGCTGGCGCCCGACGCGCACTTCACCGACCTGGGCGGAGACTCGTTGTCCGCGTTGACATTCGGCAATCTGCTGCGCGAGATCTTCGACGTCGACGTGCCGGTGGGCGTCATCGTCAGCCCGGCCAACGACCTGCAGGCCATCGCCGACTACATCGAGGGTGAGCGCAAGGGCAGCAAGCGGCCCACCTTCGCCACGGTGCACGGCCGCGACACCGTCGAGGTGCGGGCCGGCGACCTGACCCTGGACAAGTTCATCGACGCCGCGACGCTGGCTGCCGCGCCGACGCTGCCGAAGCCCGCCGCCGAGGTGCGCACCGTCCTGCTCACCGGCGCGACCGGCTTCCTGGGTCGCTACCTGGCGCTGGACTGGCTGGAGCGGATGGACCTCGTCGACGGCAAGGTGATCGCCCTGGTGCGGGCCCGCTCCGACGCGGACGCGCGGGCGCGGCTGGACCAGACCTTCGACACCGACCCCAAGCTGCTGGCGCACTTCCGGGAGCTGGCCGCCGACCACCTGGAGGTCGTCGCCGGCGACAAGGGCGAGGCCAACCTCGGCCTGGACCCGGCGACCTGGCAGCGGCTGGCCGACACCGTCGACCTCATCGTCGACCCCGCGGCCCTGGTCAACCACGTGCTGCCGTACAGCGAGCTGTTCGGGCCGAACGCGCTGGGCACCGCCGAGCTGATCCGGATCGCGTTGACCGGCAGGCAGAAGCCGTACACCTACGTGTCGACGATCGGCGTCGGCGACCAGATCGAGCCGGGCAAGTTCACCGAGGACGCCGACATCCGCGCCATCAGCGCAACGCGGACGATCAACGACAGCTACGCCAACGGCTACGGCAACAGCAAGTGGGCCGGCGAGGTGTTGCTCCGCGAGGCGCACGACCTGTGCGGCCTGCCCGTCGCGGTGTTCCGCTGCGACATGATCCTGGCCGACACCAGCTACGCCGGCCAGCTCAACGTGCCGGACATGTTCACCCGGATGATCCTGAGCCTGGTGGCCACCGGCATCGCGCCGAAGTCGTTCTACGAACTCGACGCCGACGGCAACCGGCAGCGCGCCCACTACGACGGGCTACCGGTGGAGTTCATCGCCGAGGCCATCGCGACGCTGGGCGCCCGGAACGGCTCCGACCGCTTCCGGACCTACCACGTAATGAACCCGTACGACGACGGCATCGGGTTCGACGAGTTCGTCGACTGGCTGATCGAGGACGGGTGCGCCGTCCAGCGCGTCGGCGACTACGGCGACTGGCTGCAGCGGTTCGAGACCGCGCTGCGCGCCCTGCCCGAAAAGCGGCGCAACGCCTCGCTGCTGCCGCTGCTGCACAACTATCAGAAGCCCGAACGGCCGATCAACGGGTCGATGGCGCCGACGGATCGGTTCCGCGCGGCGGTCCAGGACGCGAAAGTGGGCCCGGACAAGGACATTCCGCACATCTCGCCGCCGATCATCGCCAAGTACGTCAGCGACCTGCGGCTGCTGGGGCTGCTCTGAGGTTCTGAGCTCAGCTCTGGGGATGCGGCCAACGCAGGTACGCGGCGCCAGGGCCGGGCTTGCCGGTCCGCTCGCGGCGCCAACCCCGGGGCTTCGGCCCGTCCCCGGCGGCCCGCGGCTGGGTGAGCGCGCCCGACGACACCTCGGCCGACGGCTCCTCCAGCCCGGACATGTACACCGGCTCGCCGGCCGGGATCGCCGCCGGCTCCACCGGCTCCGGGGGCTCCATGAAGGCCTCGACGTCGCTGGCCAGCCGCACGGCGAGGCGCGCCAGGGCGACGCCGCTGATGAACACGATCAGCGCGCCCAGGCCGGAGAAGTAGGAAACCTCTAACGCGGCCCGCTTGCGGTCGGTCGCGGCGATCGGATCACCGGCGGAGCCGATCCCCAGCAGCGGGGCGACCTGGCCGCCGACCACGAACCACGCGCCGGCCAGCGCCGCCAGCCAGCCCCCGACGATCGCGGTGATGCGGTTTCCGGAGAAGACCAGCAGCAGGCCGCCGAGCACGGTGGCCCCTCCCGGTAGCACCTCGAGCCATCCGCGGGCCGAACTCCATGCCCAGTCCTGGTTGGGCGTGTAGGCGAAGTTGAAGTGTGGACCGACGAACGGTATCAACGCACCCCAAGCACCCAAGACGACCAGCAGCAACCCGCTGATTGCCCCGCGCGAGCGCGGCATCCACAAAGGGTGGCCGTGTAGTGCGTGTCCCATCAGATCTCCTCAGTTGTCGCCGGGCTACTTCAGCAGATGCCTGGGTACCCCGACCCAATCGGAAGTAACCGCACCAATCGGCGGCCGTTACAGAACCGTGCTACGCGCGGAGGCCGAGCGCGAGCAGCACCACCGCGACCACCGGAAAGGCGCCCTGCGTCAGCGCGGCGCGGGCCTTGTCCGGTGACGACAGCAGCAGCACGATGGCCGCCGCGGCCATGGAGCCGACGCCGGCGAACACGAGCGCGGCCCCGACGGCCTTGTGCCCCATGGCAACCGCGGCGACGCCGATGCCGGCGACGACGGCCAGGAACAGGTTGTAGAAGCCCTGGTTGAACGCGAGCAGCTTGGTGGTCTCGGCTTCCTCCGCCGTGGTGCCGAAGGTGGCGCGGGTGCGCGCCGACGTCCAGGTCAGCGACTCCATCGTGAAAATGTAGACGTGCAGCAGCGCGGCCAGCGCCGCGAAAACCAATCCGGCCGCGGTCATCGCTGCTCCTCGCTGGTCACGGCGAGGTGCCCCGCCGGTCTTCGACTACCGGGTGTGACCTTAGACGCCGGCGTGGTGGTGCCGGCGGAACAGGCCCTCACCGGCGCGCCGGTGGAACAGGTGCCGGTGTGGCTGCCCCGCGCCGGCCGCGACCGGCTCGCCCGCCGGCACGTCCGCCACCCTGGGCTCCGTCACGACGACGTCGCGCGCATGCCGGACCGCCACGCGTGCCAGGGCGGCGCCGCCCAGGAACACGATCAGCGCGCCGAGGCCGGTGAAGTAGGTGACCTCGAGCAGCGCCCGCTTCAGGTCCGTCGCGGCCGCGGGCTGACCCACGTCCCCGATTCGCAGCGTCGCCGCGAACGCCCGGCCGATCACGAACCAGGCGCCGCCCACGACCGCCAGCCAGCCGCCGAACGTGGCGCTCAGGCGGTTGCCGGAGGCGAGCAGCAGCAGGCCGCCCAGGGCGGTGACGGCCCCGGGCAACACCTCCAGCCAGCCCTTGGCCGCCGTCCAGGTCCAGGCCGGATCGGTCATGTAGGCCCAGTTGATGTCGGGCCCGAAGAACGGGACCAATGCGCCCCATGCGCCCAACAGGACCAGGAGCAAGCCGGTCACCGCGCCGCGGGTCCGTGGCATGTACCCGGCGCGCGGGCCTTCGTAGTCAGGAGACGTGTGCCTCATCTGAATCACCTCCAACAGGTAATTTCTGCTGGTGGTTCGGGTACCCGCGGCGAGGACGGCGTAACCGCCGCTAAAGCTGGTCGAACAGCCCCGGCTGGCCCAGCCCGCCGACCCCGGCCGGCGGGGTCATGCCCAGATGGGTCCAGGCCAGGGCGGTGGCCACCCGGCCGCGCGGGGTGCGCGCGACCATGCCGGCGCGGACCAGGAACGGCTCGCACACCTCTTCCACGGTTGCGGCCTCCTCGCCGACGGCCACCGCCAGCGTCGACACCCCGACCGGGCCGCCGCCGAAGCTGCGGGTCAGCGCCGACAGCACCGCCCGGTCCAGCCGGTCCAGGCCGAGCTCGTCGACGTCGTAGACCTCGAGCGCGGACTTGGCGACGTCGCGGGTGATCACGCCGTCCGCGCGTACCTCGGCGAAGTCGCGCACCCGGCGCAACAGCCGGTTGGCGATCCGCGGCGTGCCGCGCGAGCGCAGGGCGATCTCCGCGCCGGCGTCGGCGCCCAGCTCGATGCCCAGGATCCCGGCGGAGCGGGCCAGCACCCGTTCCAGCTCGGCGGGCTCGTAGAAGTCCATGTGCGCGGTGAAGCCGAACCGGTCGCGCAGCGGCCCGGTGAGCGCGCCGGACCGGGTGGTGGCGCCGACCAGGGTGAATGGCGCGACCTCCAGCGGGATCGACGTCGCCCCGGGGCCCTTGCCGACCACCACGTCGACCCGGAAGTCCTCCATCGCCAGGTAGAGCATCTCCTCGGCGGGCCGCGCGATGCGGTGGATCTCGTCGATGAACAGCACGTCGTGCTCGACCAGGTTGGACAGCATCGCGGCCAGGTCGCCGGCGCGTTCCAGCGCGGGCCCCGACGTCACCCGCAGCGAGGACCCCAGCTCGGCGGCGATGATCATGGCCAGCGACGTCTTGCCCAGGCCCGGCGGGCCGGACAGCAGGATGTGATCCGGTGTGCCGCCGCGGTTCTTGGCGCCCTCGATGACCAGCTGCAGCTGCTCGCGCACCCGGGCCTGGCCGATGAACTCCCGCAGCGAGCGGGGCCGCAGGCTGACGTCGATGTCGCCCTCGCCGGACGCGAGCGCGGCCGAGACCTCGCGGACCTCCGGGTCGAAGAAGTCGTCGTCGTCCGAGCTCACCGGCTCACCGCGCCTTGCCCAGCAACGACAGCGCCGCCCGCAGCGCCGACGACGTCGTCGCGTCGTGGTCGCCGGCCAGCACGTTGTCGGTGGCCTCCTCCGCCTGCTTGGCCGCGAAACCGAGGCCGACCAGGGCCTCGACCACCGGGCCGCGCACGGAGTGGCCGTTGACCGCCGGCGTGGGCGCCGACCCGGCAACCGCGCCGATCTTGTCGCGCAATTCCAGCACCATCCGCTCGGCGCCGCGCTTGCCGATGCCGGGCACCCGGGTCAGCGCGGCGACATCGCCGTCGGCCAGCGCCTGGCGCAGCGCCGCGGCGTCGTGCACGGCCAGCGTCGCCATCGCCAGCCGCGGCCCCACCCCCGACACCGACAGCAGCGTCAGGAACAGGTCGCGGGTCTCGGAGTCGCCGAACCCGTGCAGCGTCTGCGAGTCCTCGCGCACGATCATCGCCGTGATCAGCCGGGCCTCGCTGCCCTGGCGCAGCGTCGCCAGCGTCGACGGCGTCGCGTTGATCCGGTAACCCACCCCGGCGGCCTCGATCACCACATGGTCGAGCGCCACCTCGAGCACCTCACCGCGCACCGACGCGATCATCGCGCGGCCTTCAGCATGGCCTGGGCCTTCGCCTGGGCCGCGGCGATCCGGGCCAGCATCGGCGCCCGCCAGCAATGGCAGATCGCCAGAGCCAGCGCGTCGGCGGCGTCGGCCGGCGTCGGTTTGGCTTGCAGCCCAAGGATTTTCGTGACCATCGCGGTGACCTGCGCCTTGCCGGCGGTGCCGCTGCCGGTGACCGCGGCCTTGACCTCGCTGGGGGTGTGGAAGTGCACGTCGATCCCGCGTTTGGCGGCCGCCAGGGCGATGACGCCGCCGGCCTGGGCGGTGCCCATCACCGTCATCACGTTCTGCTGCGAGAAGACCCGCTCGACCGCCACCACGTCCGGCCGATGGGTGTCCAGCCAGTGGTCGATGGCGTCGCTGATGGCCAGCAGCCGCTTGGACAGCGGCGCATCCGACGGGGTGCGCACCACGTCGACGTCCAGCGCGACGACCTCCCGGCCGCGCCCGTTTTCGACCACCGACAGCCCGCATCGGGTCAGTCCCGGGTCGACGCCCATCACGCGCATTACCGCTCCTTAGTACGAACAGCTGTTCGAGAGCCTAGCGGGCGGGGCCGACGGGATCCGGTAGGACACGCGGCCGCCCGGCGGCTTCGCGGGCGCGCGTTGCGGCGCCCGCCCCGTCAAAAGCTGTTAGCTTTATGCCCACGTTTCGCTCCAGCAGTGTGGCAACGGAAGGTTTGGCGTGGGAACACTCCTGCTCGTCCTGGCGGCGGTGCTGTTCATCGCGTCGATCGTGGTGCTCCTCGTGGCGTTGCGGCGGCCCAAGAAACCGGCCCGGCCGCGCGGGCGCAAGGACCCGCTGTCCTTCAACGCGATGCCGGAGTTCGGGCCGCGGCAGCTGGGCCCGGGCGCCATCGTCAGCTACGGCGGTGTCGACTACGTGGTCCGCGGGTCGGTGACCTTCCGCGAGGGACCCTTCGTGTGGTGGGAGCACCTGCTGGAGGGCGGCGACCAACCGATCTGGTTCAGCGTCGAGGAGGACGACGGGCGCCTCGAGCTGGCGATGTGGGTGACCCGCAAGGACCTTCCGCTGCGGCCCGGCGATCCGTATGTGGTCGACGGCGTGATGTTTCACGAGTCGGAGCGCGGCCGCGCCTCGTACACGACCGAGGGCACGACGGGCCTGCCCGCGGGCGGCGAGATGGAATTCGTGGACTGCACCAACGCCGACGAGAGCGCGCTGCTCTCCTTCGAACGCTGGGCCCCGGACATGCCGTGGGAGGTTTCCACGGGCAAGCCCGTCCTACCCGGCGAGCTCACCCTCTACCCGGCCCCGCCGCCCTCGTCGCCCTAGGCCACGCCGGTGCCGCTCCATCAGCTCGCCGTGACGCCGGCGGACGTCTCCGGGAAGAGGCTCGGGCTGGCGCTCAACGCCCCGGCGCCGCGGCCGCTGGCCAGCCACCCGCTCGAGCATCCCGGCGGCGGCGCGCTGGTGCTCGGGGTCCTCGGCGCATCGCACGTCGTCACCGTCGAGCACACGGGCGGAAGCTTCTCCGAGCAGGTCTCCTGCACCGCGCGCAGGCACGGCGGCAAGCTGCCCGGGCGCGCCGATGCGCCCGGCTATCGCATCGAGTCGCGCACCGACAGCCGCGACGAGGCGGCGTTTCGCGAGCTCGCGCGCGAGCTTCGGCACCGCTGCCTCACCGAACCCGGGTGGCTCGGCGGCACGTTCCCCGGCGATGACGCCGCGCTGACCGCGCTGGCCGCCGAGCCCGACGGCGCCGGCTGGCGCTGGCAGACCTGGCACCTGTACCCGCGCCGCCCGTCGGGCTCCGGCGGCGTGGTGGTGCACACGGCGAGCCGGTGGCGCCCGTGAGCCGCAAAGCGCTGTTCTGGATCGCCGGCGGGCTGGCCGCCGCGGCCGTCGCGTCGCTGGTGTTCGGAATCGTGTTGCTGAACAAGAACATCGGGTCGTACATCGCCGGCCACTATCACGAGTACGCCCGGGACGCCAACGGCACCCGCTACCAGTGCAGCGGATCGCCCGAGGAGGTGGCCGACACGCTCGCCGACTACAAGGCGCCCGAGGCGCGCGCCGACAGCGGCAACAGCGAGTACCTGCGCTACAGCGACAGCATCGTGATCGTGGGTCCCGACGGCAACTACCCGTGCAGCATCCGCGTCGAGGGCCTGGGCGCCGGATACAGCCACGGGGCGTTCATCTTCCTCGGCCCCGGTTTCACCCCCGGGTCCCCGTCGCACGGGACCGGAGGCACCCCCGGCGGCCCCGGCGGAACCAAGTGAAGTACAGCAAAGGAGACAACCATGTACCTCGCCGTCGAGATCGGAACGATCGACCTCAATCCCGTCCTGAAGGGCGCGGTCGCGACGATCCTGTACTTCGCCGTCGGGATGGCCGTGCTGATCGTCGGCTTCTACATGGTCGACTGGCTGACCCCGGGCAGGCTGCGCCAACTGGTGTTCGTTGATCGGCGGCCCAACGCCGTCGTCGTCGCGGGCGCGATGTACATCGCGCTCACCGTCGTCATCATCACCGCGATCGTCAACAGCTACAGCCAGCTGGGCCAGGGGCTCATCGGCGTGGCCGTGTACGGGTTGATGGGAGTGATCCTGCTGGGGATCGCGCTGCTGACCATGCACCTGCTGATCCCCGGCAACTTCCACGAGCACGTCGACGAGCCCACGCTGCATCCGGGGGCGTTCGCGGTGGCCCTGATATTGCTGGCGGTGGGAGGGGTGACCGCCGCCGCGGTGTCATGACGTCCCCGGGGCGGTGGCGCTCGGTGCTGCTGGCCGCCGTCGCGGCGTGCGCGGCGTGCGGCATCGTGTACGAACTCGCGCTGCTGACGCTGTCGGCGAGCCTGAACGGCGGCGGCATCGTCGCCACCTCGCTGATCGTCGCGGGGTACATCGCCGCGCTGGGCGCGGGCGCCCTGGCGATCAAGCCGCTGCTGGCGCGCGCGGCCATCACCTTCATCGCCGTGGAGGCGCTGCTGGGCATCGTTGGCGGCCTGTCCGCGGCGGCGCTCTACGCGGTGTTCGCCTTCCTGGACGGCTCCGACGAGTCGACGTGGGTGCTGGCGGTCGGCACCGCCCTGATCGGCGGCCTGGTCGGCGCCGAGGTGCCGCTGCTGATGACGCTGCTGCAGCAGCGGCGGCCCGCCTTCAATGACCCGGCCGATGACCCGGCCACCGACACCGGCCGGACGCTGGCCAACCTCAACGCGGCCGACTACCTGGGCGCGCTGGTGGGCGGACTGGTGTGGCCGTTCATCCTGCTGCCGCACCTGGGGATGATCCGTGGGGCGGCGGCCACCGGCATCATCAACCTGGTCGCGGCCGGGGTCGTGGCAATGTTCCTGCTGCGGCGCGTCGTTTCCGCGAAGCAGCTGGCGACGGCGCTGTGCGCGCTCGCCGCCGCGCTGGCCGTGCTGGTCACCCTGCTGGTGCGGTCCCACGACATCGAGACCACCAGCCGGCAACGGCTCTACGCCGACCCGATCATCGCCTACCGGCACACCGCCTACCAGGAGATCGTGATCACCCGCCGCGGCGACGACACCCGGCTGTACCTCGACGGGGGCCTGCAGTTCTCCACCCGGGACGAATACCGCTACACCGAGAGCCTCGTCTACCCCGCGCTGGGCGGGGGCGCGCGCTCGGTGCTGGTGCTGGGCGGCGGCGACGGCCTGGCGGCGCGCGAGCTGCTGCGCCAGCCCGGCATCGGCCAGATCGTGCAGGTCGAGCTCGACCCCGCGGTGATCGAGTTGGCGCGCACCACGCTGCGCGACGCCAACCGCGGCGCGCTGGACAACCCGCGGGTGACCATCGTGATCGACGACGCGATGCGCTGGCTGCGGGCGCCGCACCCCGGGCTGCGCCCGCCGCGGGGCTTCGACGCGATCATCGTCGACCTGCCCGACCCGGACACGCCCGTGCTGGGCCGGCTGTATTCCAGCGAGTTCTACACGCTCGCCGCGCACGCGCTTGCCCCCGACGGCCTGGTGGTGGTGCAGGCCGGCAGCCCGTTCTCGACGCGGACGGCGTTCTGGCGCACCATCTCCACGATCCGATCCGCCGGCTACGCGGTCACGCCGTACCACGTGCACGTGCCGACGTTCGGCGACTGGGGCTTCGCGCTGGCCCGCCGCGGCGACATCCCGCCGCGACCCGCCATGCCGTCCGACGCTCCCCCGCTTCGGTTCCTCAACCCGCGGGTGCTGGAGGCCGCGACGGTGTTCGCCGAGGACGTCGGGCCCCGCCCGCTCGAGCCGTCGACGCTGGAGAACCCGCGCATCGTCGACGACATGCGGCACGGCTACGACTAACGGCGCTAACCGGCTGGGCCGCTCACTCTTCGATCTGGGCCAGGATCTCGTCGGGGATGTCGGCGTTGGTGTAGACGTCCTGCACGTCGTCGCTGTCCTCGAGGGCGTCGACGAGCCGCATGACCTTCTGCGCGCCGTCGGCATCGAGGGGAACGGTCACCGACGGCAAAAACCCCGCCTCGGCGGAGTCGTAGTCAATCCCGGCCTCCTGCAAGGCGGTTCGCACGGCGACCAGGTCCGTGGGCTCGGTGATGATCTCGAAGCTGTCGCCCAGGTCGTTGACGTCCTCCGCGCCGGCGTCGAGCACCGCGGCCAGCAGGTCGTCTTCGGTCAGGCCGTCCTTCTCGAGGGTGACCACGCCCTTGCGGGTGAAAAGGTAGGCCACCGATCCCGGGTCGGCCATGGTACCGCCGTTGCGCGTCATCGCCACCCGCACCTCGCTGGCCGCGCGGTTGCGGTTGTCGGTCAGGCACTCGACAAGCACCGCCACGCCGTTGGGCGCATACCCCTCGTAGGTGATGGTCTGCCAGTCCGCGCCGCCGGCTTCCTCGCCGGCGCCGCGCTTGCGGGCCTTCTCGATGTTGTCGTTGGGCACCGAGCTCTTCTTCGCCTTCTGGATGGCGTCGTACAGCGTGGGGTTGCCCGCCGGGTCGCCGCCGCCGACGCGGGCGGCGACCTCGATGTTCTTGATCAACCGGGCGAACATCTTGCCGCGGCGGGCGTCGACGACGGCCTTCTTGTGCTTGGTGGTGGCCCACTTGGAATGGCCGCTCATGGGTGTGCTGCACCTCTTCTATCTCTGGAAAGTCGCCAGACGAGTCTACGTGGGCGCCGAGTGTGGGCCCTACGCACGTGATCCGCCTGGATTCGTCCATAGCCCCCACAGTCGGCGGAGGCCGTCAGACCTCCCCGTTGACGATGTCGACGAACAACCGGTGGATGCGCCGGTCGCCGGTCATCTCGGGGTGGAACGCCGTCGCCAGCATCGGGCCCTGGCGCACCGCGACGATGTGCCCCGCGGCCCGGGCCAGCACCTGCACCCCGTCGCCGGCCCGCTCGACCCACGGGGCGCGGATGAACACCGCGCGCACCGGGCCGTCGAGGCCCGCGAACTCGATGTCGCCCTCGAACGAGTCGACCTGCCGCCCAAAGGCGTTGCGCCGCACCGTCATATCGATCGCGCGCAGCGGCAGCGCCCGACGGCCACCGGCGCCGGCGTCGAGGATCTCGCTGGCCAGCAGGATCATGCCCGCGCACGCGCCGTAGGCCGGAAGGCCGTCGGCCAGCCGCGCCCGCAACGGCTCGAGCAGGCCGAGGTCTCCCAGCAGGTGGCTCATGGTGGTGGACTCCCCGCCGGGGATGACCAGCCCGTCGACCGCGTCGAGCTCGCCGCGGCGGCGCACCGGCATCGAGTCGGCGCCGGCTTCGCGCAGCGCGGCGAGGTGCTCGCGGGTGTCGCCCTGCAGCGCCAGCACGCCGATCTTCGGGGGGCTCACGATTCGGCGGGCCGGTATCCGCGCTTGTAGCGGGTCAGCCCCTCCTGCATGACCGCCGCGACCATCTCGCCGGTCTGGGTGAAGATCTTGCCCTGGCACAGCGAGCGGCCGCCGCTGGCCGACGGCGACGACTGGTCATACAGCAGCCACTCGTCGGCCCGGAACGCCCGCATGAACCACATCGCGTGGTCCAGCGACGCCACCTGCAGGTGCTCGCGCACGTCGAGGTGGGTGACCTGGGCCGAGCCCAGCAGCGTCAGATCGCTCATGTAGGCCAGCGCGCAGATATGCAGCACCGGATCGTCGGGCAACGGGTCCCGGTGGCGAAACCACACCTGCTGCTGGGCGGCCTTGCCCGGCGACAGTTGCAGACGATCGCGCGGCACGATGCAGACGTCCCACTCCTCGAACTGCTTGAACCCGGCGTCGTCGAAGACCTTGATCGAGTTCAGGCCGGGCAGCCCGTCGGGTGGCGGCGCGGCCGGCATGGCGTCTTGGTGGTGAATCCCGTCCTGGTCGGTCTGGAAGGACGCCCCCATGTTGAAAATGATTTCCCCGTGCTGGATGGCGTTGACGCGCCTGGTGGCAAACGAGCCGCCGTCGCGGGTGCGCTCGACGATGAAGACCGTGCGCGCCTTGGCATCCCCGGGCCGCAGGAAGTAACCGTGCAGCGAGTGGACCTGGTAGTGCGGGTCGACGGTGCGCACCGCCGAGACCAACGACTGGCCGGCGACATGACCGCCGAAAGTGCGGTGCAAGAACCCGGACTTCGGGCTGAATACGCTGCCGCGGTAGATGTTGACCTCGAGCTGCTCGAGATCAAGGATCTCTTCGATCGCCACGGAATGTTTTTACCAGCCGCGTTCGGCCAGGCGATGCGGCTGCGCGATCTGCTCGACGTTGATGCCGACCATCGGCTCGCCCAGCCCGCGCGACACCTTGGCGAGCACGTCGGGGTCGTCGTAGAACGTGGTGGCCTTGACGATCGCGGCGGCGCGGTGCTCGGGAGCGCCGGACTTGAAGATGCCCGAGCCCACGAACACGCCCTCGGCGCCGAGCTGCATCATCATCGCCGCGTCGGCGGGGGTGGCGATGCCGCCCGCGGTGAACAGCGTGACCGGCAGCTTGCCCGCCCGGGCCACTTCGACGACGAGTTCGTAGGGGGCTTGCAATTCCTTTGCGGCGACGAACAATTCGTCCTCGGACAACGACGTCAGCCGGCGGATCTCGCCGCCGATGGCCCGCATGTGCGTTGTCGCGTTGGAGACGTCGCCGGTGCCGGCTTCGCCCTTGGACCGGATCATGGCCGCGCCCTCGTTGATGCGCCGCAGGGCCTCACCGAGGTTGGTCGCCCCGCACACGAACGGCACGGTGAACTTCCACTTGTCGATGTGGTGGGTGTAGTCGGCGGGCGTCAGCACCTCCGACTCGTCGATGTAGTCGACGCCGAGGCTCTGCAGGATCTGCGCCTCGACGAAATGCCCGATGCGCGCCTTGGCCATCACGGGGATGGTGACGGCGGAGATGATGGCCTCGATGATGTCGGGGTCGCTCATCCGCGACACCCCGCCCTGGGCGCGGATGTCGGCGGGCACGCGTTCCAGCGCCATCACCGCGACGGCGCCGGCGCCCTCGGCGATGCGGGCCTGCTCCGGGGTGACGACGTCCATGATGACGCCGCCCTTGAGCATCTCCGCCATGCCGCGCTTGACCCGCGCGGTCCCGGTCTGGTTCGACTCCACTGGCTTGCTCTGTTTGTCCATTGCGCCTCCACTCTAGTGGTGCGCGACAAGCGAGTTTCGCTCGTCGTCCCCGTTCAGCGGATCGACTCGAGCACGCCGGGGGCGTGGGCGTCGTCGGCGAGCCGGATGGCCGCGGGCAGCAGCTCGCCCAGCTGCAGCGGGTACACCTGCTCGCCGGCCGCGGTCAGCCGCGCGATCTCGCCGGCGTCACACCAGCGGGCGCCGTGGATGTAGCGGCGTTCCAGCTCGGTGCGGCCCGCCAGCGACGGCTCGAACCGCCGCGTGCGGCACACCAGGTAGAACTCCTCGCTGTCGATCAGGGTGCCGTTGAACTCGAACACCTCGTCGCGCCGCCAGACGGGCCCGACCATGTCGGCCGCGGCCACCCGCAGGCCGGTTTCCTCGGCCAGCTCCCGCGCGGCGGCCTCGGCCAGCCGCTCGCCGGGGCGCACCTCGCCGCCCACGGTGAACCACCACCTCGGCGCGGCCCCGTCGGGAAATCCGGGGTTCGCCGGATCCGAACCGCACAGCAGCAGCACCGCGCCGGTCTCGTCGAGCAACACCACCCGCGCCGAGGTGCGGTGGTTGAGCGCGCCGTGATCGCCGTGGGCCAACCCGTGCGAGCGTTCGACGATCTCGAAATAGCTTGGCAGCGCGGCCGTTCCACCGAGCCGCAGGGCACGCACCAGGCGCCGCTCGGCCAGCGCGAGGGTGTCGCGCACCGCGTCGTTGTGGAAGCGGCGGGCCAGCAGCAGGCGGGCCTCGGCGTCGGCCAGCTCGGCGATCAGGCCCGCCGGCAGCGCCGCCGGGTCCACCATCGCCAGCGCGGCCGACAGCTCGTTCTCGGCGTTCTCGCGCGCCTGCCGCGGCGCGCGCTCGGCCGCGTCGGCCAGGACGGCCAACCGCTTGCCCTCCGGCGCGCCGCCGTAGGCGTCGATCGCGACGGCGCGCGCCACCACCGCGCGCCGCGCCAGCGCGCCGTCCAGCGCCTGCCAGGACAGGTCGTAGCGGACGTTCAACCGGTCCAGCCGGTTGGCCGTCTGAAATGCCCAGGCGCCGAACACCGCCAGCACCACGACCAGCGCGACGACGGCGGCGGTGAGCCAGATCATCAGCTGGCCACCTGGACCTTGGCGCCCGACCCGGCGACCGTCTCGTAGACCCGCATGATCTGGCTGGCCACCACCGACCAGTCGTAGCGGCGGACCGCGTCGGCGGCGGCCGCCACGTAGCGCTGCCGCAGCACGTCGTTGTCCAGCACCTCGATCAGCGCGTCGGCCAGCGCGCCCGGCTCGCCCACCGGCACCAGGCTGCCGACCTCGCCGTCACGCAGCACCCGGCGGAACGCGTCGAGGTCGCTGGCCACCACCGGGGTGCCGGCGGCCATCGCCTCCACCAGCACGATGCCGAAGCTCTCGCCGCCGGTGTTGGGCGCGCAGTAGACGTCGGCGCTGCGCATGGCCGCGGCCTTGCCGGCGTCGTCCACCAGCCCGAGCAGGCGGATGTGCCCGGCCAATTCGCCCGCCCGCTCCCGCAATTCGTCCTCGTCGCCGTGCCCGACGATCAGCAGCTGCACGTCGGGAAAACGCTCCACCACCCTGGGCAGCGCGTCGAGCAGCACCGACATGCCCTTGCGCGGCTCGTCGTAGCGGCCCAGGAACAGCACCGTCTTGCCCGGGCGCGGATACCCGTCCAGCGGCGCCGCCGAGGCGAGCGAGGCGACGTCGACCCCGTTGGGGATCTCCACCGCGTCGGAGCCCAGCGCCTCCATCTGCCAGCGCCGCGCCAGGTCGGACACCGCGATCCGGCCGACGATCTTCTCGTGCCAGGGCCGCAGCACGCCCTGAAAGACCGACAGCGTCAGCGACTTGGTGGTCGAGGTGTGAAAGGTCGCCACGATCGGGCCCTCGGCGACCCGCAGCGCCCACATCGACAGGCTGGGCGCGTTCGGCTCGTGCAGGTGCAGCACGTCGAATTCGCCCTGGGCGAGCCACTTTCGGACCCTGCCGTGCACCGCCGGGCTGAACTGCAGCCGCGCCACCGACCCGTTGTACGGGATCGGGATGGCCCGGCCGGCGGAGACGACGTAGTCGGGCAGCGACACGTGCGGCGAGGCCGGCGCCAGCACGCTGACCTCGTGCCCGCGGGAGCGCATCACCTTGGCGAGCTGCAAGACGTGCGACTGCACCCCGCCCGGCACGTCGAACGAGTAGGGGCAGACCATCCCGATCCGCATCAGGCGTCCCTCAGCCGGGCCCGCCGGGCGTCGGACAGGTCGGCCAGCCATTGCGGCTGCAGCATGTGCCAGTCCGCCGGGTGGGCGGCGATGCCCTCGGCGAACTTGTCGGCCAGCGCCTGGGTGATGACGCGCACGTCGCCGCTGCCGCAATCCAGCGGCGGATGGATCGAGAAGCCCCAACCCCGGTCCTCGAACCAGCAGTGCACCGGCAGCAGGGCGGCGCCGGTCGCGATCGCGAGCTTGGCCGGCCCGGCCGGCATCCGGGTGGCCTCGCCGAAGAAGTCGACCTCGACACCGCTGCGGGTGAGGTCGCGCTCGGCCATCAGGCACACCGCCCGGTTGTCCCGCAGCCGCTCGCACAGCACCTCGAACGGGGGCCGGTCGCCGCCCGACAGCGGCAGCACCTCGAAGCCGAGGCCTTCGCGGTAGCCGATGAACCGCCGGTAGAGGGACTCGGGTTCGAGCCTCTCGGCGACGGTGGTGAAGGTGCCGTGCGTCTGGGCCAGCCACACTCCGGCCATATCCCAGTTTCCGCTGTGCGGCAGGGCCAGCACCACCCCGCGGCCCGCGGCCAGCGCCTTTTCCAGGTTCTCGGTTCCTTGGAACGCCTCGTCCAGCTGCCGCGCCAGCGCGGCGTGGTCCATCGACGGCAGCCGGAACGCCTCCCGCCAGTAGCGGCCGTAGGAGGCCAGCGACGCGCGCATCAGCTCGGCGGGCACGTCGGCCGGGGCCACGCCGATGACGCGCGCCAGGTTCTTGCGCAGCTGCTGCGGCCCGCCGCGGCGGGCCGCGTAGCGCGCCCCGGTGTCGAATGCGGTGCGCGCGGCGAATTCCGGCATCGCGCGCACCGCCATCCAGCCGGCCGCGTACGCCCAGTCGGTCGCGTGCGCCCCGATCGCGTTCAGGCCCGGGATCACGGCTCGCTCGTCCCGGCAGGCATGGGGTCGGTCGCTCCCGGCGAGGTCCGCGCCGTGTGCAGCCGCTGCCCGCAGGTGACGAGGCTGGCCGCGGCCAGCAGCCACATCGCGACCGGCAGCGCCCACGGCAACGGGTACCCCGGCAGGTCCGACAGGCCGGCGCCGACCAGCACGATGATCAGCCGTTCCGGCCGTTCGATGAGGCCGCCGCCGCCGCGCAGCCCGCTGGCTTCGGCCCGGGCCTTGAGGTAGGAGATCACCTGCGAGGTGACCAGGCAGATCAACGTCGCGACCGCCAGCAGCTTGTCGTGCAGGCCGAAGGCGACCCACCACAGCAGCCCGCAGAACACCGCGCCGTCGCTGATGCGGTCGCACGTCGCGTCGAGCACCGCGCCGAACCGGGTGCCGCCGCCCCGCTCGCGGGCCATCGCGCCGTCGAGCATGTCGAACAGGACGAAGAACCAGACGACCAGCGTGCCGGCGAACAACTTGCCCATCGGGAAAAGCGTGAGCGCGCCGGCGACGGCGACGAGGGTGCCCAGGACGGTGACGGCGTCCGGCGTCAGGCCCATCCGCAGGCAGGCCCTGGCCACCGGCGTGCTGATCCGCGTGAACGCCGCGCGGGACAGGAAGTGCACCTTGCTCATCAGCGCCTCATGAGTCTTGCCGCGCCCACTCCGTGGCCAGCAGCTGGCGGGTCTCGCGCAACAGCTGCGGGATCACCTTGGCGCCACCGACGATGGTGATGAAGTTCGCGTCGCCGCCCCACCGCGGGACGACGTGGACGTGCAGGTGCTCGGCCAGCGACCCGCCCGCCGAGGTGCCCAGGTTCATCCCGACGTTGAAGCCGTGCGGGCGCGAGACGCTCTTGATGACGCGAATGGCCTTCTGCGTGAACGCCATCAGCTCCGCGCTCTCCGCCTCGGTCAGGTCCTCGAGCTCGGAGACCCGCCGATACGGCACCACCATCAGGTGCCCGGGGTTGTACGGGTACAGGTTCAGCACGGCGTAGACGAGCTCGCCCCGGGCGACCACCAGGCCGTCCTCGTCGGGCAGTCGCGGGATGTCGCTGAACGGCTGCTCGGCGCCGGAGTCGTCGCGCTTCATCGGCGACTCGGCCAGGTAGGTCATCCGGTACGGCGTCCACAGCCGCTGCAGGTGATCGCTTTGGCCGACGCCCCTGTCGAGGATGGTGTTGTCGGCGCGCTCGGCGCGCTTCTCGTCACTCATTGCCGACCACTTTCACCAGTTCGGCTGTGGGAGCGGCGTTCTCGCGGTCGGCTATCCACTTGACGATGGCGTCGACCGCGCTGTCGCGGGGCACGCCGTTGATCTGCGTGCGGTCGCCGAAGCGGAAGCTCACCGCCTCGGCGGCCACGTCGCGGTCGCCGGCCAGCAGCATGAACGGCACCCGCTGGCCGGTGTGGTGCACGATCTTCTTGGCCATCCGGTCGTCGCTGCCGTCCACCTCGACCCGCACCCCGTGCGACTTCAGTTGGGCGGCAACGCCTTCCAGGTAGGCGACGTGCTCGTCGGCGACCGGGATGCCGACCACCTGGACGGGCGCCAGCCACGCCGGGAACGCCCCCGCGTAGTGCTCGGTGAGGATGCCGAAGAACCGCTCGATCGACCCGAACAGCGCGCGGTGAATCATCACCGGGCGCCGGCGGGCCCCGTCGGGGGCGGTGTACTCCAGCTCGAAGCGCTCGGGGAAGTTGAAATCCACCTGGATGGTGGACATCTGCCAGCTGCGGCCCAGCGCGTCGCGGGCCTGCACCGAGATCTTCGGGCCGTAGAACGCGGCGCCGCCGGGGTCGGGCACCAGGTCCAGGCCGGACTCGCGGGCGACGTCGGCCAGCGTGGCGGTGGCCTCCTCCCACACCTGTTCGGAGCCGACGAATTTGTCGGGGTCCCGGGTGGACAGCTCCAGATAGAAGTCCTCCAGCCCGTAGTCGCCGAGCAACTCGAGCACGAACCGCAGCAGCGACGCCAGCTCGTCGTGCAGCTGCTCGCGGGTGCAGAAGATGTGCGCGTCGTCCATGGTGAACCCGCGCGCCCGGGTCAGGCCGTGCACCACGCCGGACTTCTCGTAGCGGTACACCGTGCCGAACTCGAAGAGCCGCAACGGAAGCTCGCGATAGGAACGCCCGCGCGACGCGAAGATCAGCGTGTGCATCGGGCAGTTCATCGGCTTGAGGTAGTAGTCCTGACCCGGCTTGCGCACGCTGCCGTCGTCGTTGTATTCGGCGTCGAGGTGCATCGGCGGGAACATGCCGTCGGCGTACCAGTCCAGGTGACCCGACGTGTGGAACAGCTGCGCCTTGGTGATGTGCGGGGTGCTGACGAACTCGTAGCCGGCCTCGATGTGCTTGCGCCGCGAGTACTCCTCCAGCTCCCGGCGCACGACGCCGCCCCGGGGGTGGAAAACCGCCAGGCCGGAACCGATTTCGTCGGGAAAGCTGAACAGGTCCAGCTCGGCGCCCAGCTTTCGGTGATCGCGGCGCTGGGCCTCCTCGATCAGCTCCAGGTGACGGTCGAGCGCCTCCTGCGACTCCCACGCGGTGCCGTAGATGCGCTGCAGGCTGGCGTTCTGCTGGTCGCCGCGCCAGTAGGCCGCGGAGCTTCTGGTCAGCTTGAACGCGGGGATGTGCTTGGTGGTGGGGATGTGCGGGCCGCGGCACAGGTCGCCCCAAACCCGTTGCCGGGTACGGGGATTGAGGTTGTCGTAGGCGGTGAGCTCGTCGCCGCCGACCTCCATCACGTCGGGGTCGCCGGACTTGTCGTCGACGAGTTCCAGCTTGTACGGCTCGCCGGCCAACTCCCGGCGGGCCTGCTCCTTGGACTCATAGACCCGCCGGTCGAAGAGCTGCCCCTCCTTGACGATCTGGCGCATCCGCTTCTCCAGCGCCGCCAGGTCCTCCGGCGTGAACGGCTCGGCCACGTCGAAGTCGTAGTAGAAGCCGTCGGTGATGGGCGGCCCGATGCCCAACTTGGCGTGCGGGAACATGTCCTGCACGGCCTGGGCCAGCACGTGCGCGGTCGAATGCCGGATGACGCTGCGGCCCTCATCGGTGTTGGCCGCCACCGGGATCACCTCGGCGTCGGCGCCGGGCGTCCAGCTCAGGTCGCGCAGCTTTCCCTCGGCGTCGCGCACCACCACGATCGCGTCGGGCGTGCCGCGGCGCGGCAACCCCGCCTCGGCGACCGCGGCGGCCGCGGTCGTCCCGGCGGGCACCCGGATCGGGCCTGCCGGGGCGGGGTTTGCGGGGGCGCTCATCGCGTTGGGTCTCCAGGGTCTGGTGAGGTGATCGGCCTTCCGATAACGAAGCCATGCTATCGGGGCCAGGCCGCCTCAAGAGGCCGCCTCAGGGCTGGCCAGGCTTGAGCCGCACGAACAGCGCGTCGGCCTCGGTCAGCAGGGTGTCGCCGTCGCTGAGCCGCCCCGACACGAAGATCTTGCGGCCCTGGACCCGATCCACTCCGGCGTCGATCTGTAGTTCCTTCTCGATCGGCACGATGTGGCGGTAGTCGATCTTGAGGTAGGCGGTGCGCTGACGGCGGCCGCCGGTGGCCACCACGGACGTCAGCCCGAGCACCGTGTCGAACAGCAAGCCGAGCGCCCCGCCGTGCACGGCGCCGTTGCGGCCCAGGTGAAATCGGGCGAAGCGGGCCCAGCCGTGGATCCGGCCGTCGTCACCCTTACGCGCCGACATCGGGATGGTCAGGATGTTGCCGCGCATCGGCAGGTCCATCCGGCGGCCCGACGGCGCCTGCCATTCGTCGCTGTCGAACGGGCTCAGCAGCGCCGACACCTTCTCCAGCTGGTTCGCGGCCTCGGTGATCACCTCGTCGGGCGCGTCGACGGCGCGGGCGTGATCCTGCAGCCGGCGCACGGCGTCGATGAACCGGCCGTAGTCGGGCCCGCCCTTGGTCGTCGGTTCCGGCGGATTGAACCCACCGCCGGGGTGCCGGGCCTGTTCGCTGGTCACCCGGACACCGTATCCAGGCCTCAGACCGTCTGCTGACCCCCGGCCGCCGACAGGCTTTCGAACTCCTCGTCACTCAGCGTGATCTCGGCGGCGGCGACGTTCTCCTCCAGGTGCGCCACCTTCGACGTGCCCGGGATCGGCAACATCACCGGCGACCGTTTCAGCAGCCAGGCCAGCGCCAGTTGCGACGGCGTCGCGTCGTGCTCGCCGGCGATGCGTTGCAGCGGGCCGTCCGGGGCGGCCAGCGGCCCGGCGGCCAGCGGGAACCACGGGATGAAGCCGATGCCCTGGCCGGCCGCGAAATCCAGCAGCGGCTCGGCGCCGCGCGACGTCAGGTTGTACATGTTCTGCACCGACACGATCTGCGTGATCTGCTGGGCTTCCTTGAGTTGGTCGACGTCGATCTCCGACAGGCCGATGTGGCGGATCTTGCCCTCGTTCTTCAGCGCGAGCAGCTCGCCCACCTGGTCGGCCAGCGGGAAGTTGCGGTCGATGCGGTGCAGCTGGAACAGGTCGATGGTGTCGACGCCCAGGCGGCGCAGGCTCATCTCGCATTCCTGGCGAAGGTAGCTCGGATTGCCCAGCGGGATCCAGATGTCCGGGCCGGTGCGCAGCAGCCCCGCCTTGGTCGCGATCACCACGCCGTCGTAGGGGTGCAGCGCCTCGCGGATGATGTCCTCGGACATGTAGGGCCCGTACGAGTCCGCGGTGTCGATGAAGTTCACGCCGAGTTCGACGGCGCGCCGCAACACCCGCACGCATTCGTCGCGGTCGGCGGGCGGGCCCCACACGCCGTCGCCCGTCAGGCGCATGGCGCCGAAACCGAGGCGGTTGACGGTCAGGTCGCCGCCGAGGGTGAACGTTCCGGATGCTTGGGCAGGAGTCTGGCTAGTCACGAGTACGACCGTACGCTGAGGGCGTGGACCTTGAAGCGCTGGAAGGACTTCCGCTGACGTATTCGGAGGTGGGCGCGACCGCCGCCGGCCCGCCGCCCGCGGGATACGGGCACCTGCACACCGAGCGCCAGATCGGCACGGGCCGGCAGCGTTTCGAGCGGGCCGCCGACGCGGTCATGCGCTGGGGCATGCAGCGCGGGGCCGGCGTGCGGGTGCGGGCCAGCTCGGAGGTCGCCGAGGTGGACACGGTGGTGGTGGTGCGAATGGGTGTCCTGCCCGCGCCGTGCCGGGTCGTGTACGTCGTCGACGAGCCGGACATCCGCGGGTTCGCCTACGGCACCCTGCCCGGGCATCCGGAGTCCGGCGAGGAACGCTTCGTGGTGCGCTACGACCCGGGCACCTCCGCGGTGTTCGCGGAGGTGTCGGCGTTCTCCCGGCCCGCGACCTGGTGGAGCAGGGCCGCCGGGCCGCTGGTGTCGGTGGCCCAGCGGGTCATCGCCCGGCGCTACCTGCGCGGGGTGTGACCCGCCGAGCCCGTCGCCTCAGCGGCGAGTGATGCTGCCGCTGTGCACGCCCTGTGCCAGCAGGCCCAGCGCGACGGCGCCGACCAGCAACCCGAAGTCGCGCAACGCCACGTCGTAGAAGCCGGGCCCGGTGACCAGGTCGACGATGATGCCGGCCAGCCAGGCCGCGACCACCCAGGCGCCGAACCGCGGCGCGACCGCCACGATCACCCCGGCCACGATCTCGATCACGCCCACCGCGTACATGAGCTGATCGGCCGTGCCCGGCACCAGATTGTCGATCCACGAGGCCAGATACATGCTCCAGTGATGCGGATGGGTCAGCAGGTTGAAGAACTTGTCCAGCCCCATCACGATCGGCGCGATCGTGAACACCGCGCGCAGGACGAAGTACGCCGAGTACGCCGGATTCTTGAACTGGTCCGCGAGGGCGGGGGCCGCACCGGCCTGTTTCGTAGTCATGGTTTTGCCTCCAATTCCAGCTTCATTTCTAACGGATAGTAATTCGTACGTTAGAAGCTGTACACTGTACCGTCAAGAGTTTTGTCTGTTAGAAACGGCGGTCGCAGTGAACGAGCTCGAACGTGACGCCGCGGGCATCGGGGCGCTCGCGGACCCGGTGCGCCTTCGGCTGTATCGGTTCGTGTGCGCGCAGCCGGGACCGGTGAGCCGCGAACAGGCGGCCGACGCCGTCGGGATACCCCATCACCAGGCCAAATTCCATCTGGACCGGCTGACCGCCGAGGGGCTGCTGCAGAGCGACTACGCGCGCCTGACCGGCCGGTCCGGGCCCGGCGCGGGACGGACCTCGAAGGTGTACCGCAGGGTCCCCCGCGACATCGCGGTCAGCCTGCCGCAACGGGAGTACGAGCTGGCCGGGCGGCTGATGGCCCAGGCCATCGCGGAGTCCGCGGGCAGCGGGGAGCCGGTCGCCGAGGTGCTCAAGCGGGTCGCCCACGACTACGGCCGGACGATCGCCGCCACCGAACGGCCGCCCGCCGACGCCGCGGCGGCACTGGCGCGCGCGGTCGGGCTGCTGAACGAGTACGGCTACGAGCCCCGCGCCGAGGACGGCGCGGTGCAGCTCGCCAATTGCCCCTTCCACGTGCTGGCGCAGGAGCAGACGGAGCTGGCCTGCCACATGAACCACGCGCTGATCACCGGCGTGGCCGAGGCGCTGGCGCCGCACGGTCCCGACGTCCGGTTGCAGCCGGGGCCCGACCGGTGCTGCGTCGTGCTCAGGCCCGCCGCCCCCAGCCGGTGAGCAGACGCTCGGCGCCCGCGCACATCTGCTCGATGACCTCGCCCACCGACGCGTCGTCGCGGATCATCCCCACGCCCTGACCGGCGTCGACCGGCGCGATCCGGCGATCGTCGGCGGCGGTCGCCGCGGCCAGCTCGTCGCAGGCCGACTTGTCCAGCACCTCCTCCTTGCCGGCCCATTGCGCGACGAAGTCGTTGTCCAGCACGCGCGACGGGAACCGGGCCGGCCACGGCAGGCCGCGGGCGACGTCGAAGACCCGGGTGACCGCGGTGTCGGTGGCGCTCGCCGCGATCAGCGCCCGGCGGCTGCCGTCGCCGGTCAGCGCCTCCGGGCACGCCGCCAGCCGGGTGCCCACCCAAGCGCCGCTGGCCCCCGCGGCCAGCACGGCGGCCAGGCTGCGCGGCGAGGCGATCCCGCCGCCGGCCAGCACCGGCACCGACACCGCGTCCAACACCGCGTCGAGCAACGGCAGCGTCGCGAGCTTCACGTCGCCGTGCCCGCCGCCCTCGGCGCCCCGCGCCACCAGAACGTCGACGCCCGCGTCAGCGGCCCGGCGGGCCCCGACGTCGTCGTAAACCTGTGTGGCGGTGGCGATTCCGGCGTCGCGGGCCTTGCCGACCCACGACCAGTCGGTGCCGAAGCTGACCGACAGCAGGGCGGGCCGCGCGGCCAGGGCGTCCTCGAACAGCCCCGCCTCGTTGCGCATCACCCAGTCCACCAGGCCGATCCCGAACGTTCCGCGCACGTGCTCCAGCTGGGCCCGCAGCAACTCCAGCGTCGCGACGCTGCCCATGCCGACCATGCCCAGGCCACCCGCCGCCGTCACCGCGGCGGCCAGCCGCCCGCCGGCGACCCCGCCCATCGGGGCGTTGACGATCGGCACCCGCAGGCCGAAGCTTTCCGACCACGGCGTCGACAGCATGGTCAGTGGGCGGCGCCGGGCTGGCTCTTCAGCACCGTCAGCATGACCACCGAATCCTCGACGGCGTGCAGGGCGTGGCGCTCCGGCGGTATCACGACGTAGTCGCCGGTTTTGCCGTCCCACGCGTCGGCGCCGGCCGTCAGGCGCACGTGGCCCTGCAGCACCTGCAGCGTGGACTCGCCGGGGCTGTCGTGCTCGGACAGGTCGTGTCCGGCGAGCAGGGCCAGCACCGTCTGCCGCAGCTCGTGGGTGTGGCCGCCGTGAATGGTGTGGGCGGCTCGTCCGCTGTGCGAGTTTTTGGCCTCGGACAACTTTTCGGCGGCCAGGCTGGTCAGCGAGAGGGATTCCATGGCGGGTCCTTCGAGGTTCGTCGAACGGGCTGGGTCAGGCGGTCAGTAGCAGTATCCCCGCCGCCACCAAGCCGGCCACCTTGACCACCTCCAGTCCGACATAGGCGTAGTGACCGCGCGAGCGTCGCCCCTCCGATCCGGCCAGCACCTGGTCGGAACGACGGGTGAGCCGGGGACGCACCGCGACCAGCTGGATCGCCAGCGCCCCGAAGGCGACGAAGAACGCCACCGCGACGCGCGCGGGGGTGGGGCCGGCCACCACGATCGCGAGCAGGACGAGGGCGAAGCAGACCTCGACGGTGTTGAGCGCGCGGAAGACCAGGCGCCCGATGCCGAGCCCGATCTGCAACGTGACGTTGGGCGCGCGGAACTTCAGCGGCGCCTCCAGGAACGAGATGGCCAGCACCATGCCGAGCCAGACGAAGGTGACGGCGACGGCGATCGCCGGTCCGGTGCTCACTTCGCGGCGACCTTCAGGTGGGCCAGGCAGAGATCCGGTTCGACGAACTCGTCGAGCGCCTCGACAGCGACCGGGGCTCCCCAGGTTTCCATGGCTCCCTGCATCAGCCCGAGGTGCACGGGGCAGATGACGTCGGTCCGGTTTTCGGCGACCTCCAGGAACGGGCAGTGCCGCAGGCCGACCTGCTGCTCCCCGCCGGCGGTGCGGCGCTCGGGGGCGAAGCCGAGATCGTCGAGCACGTCGACCAGGTGGTCGATGGCGTGCTCGGCGCTGGTGGCGTCGGTGGGCTGGGGTTCCAGCTTCCGTCCCCACGCCCGCCCCGCGGCCAGCGCCTTGGCGCGCGGATCGCGCTCGGCGGCGAACGCCGCGGTCAGGATCTCGGCGAGCAATCGGTAGTGCCGCGTCCCGCCGCGGTCCATCTGCCGGACCGCCTGGAACATCAGCGGCGGGCGGCCCGGGCCCTTGCGCCCCGGCTCGACCTGCTCCACCTGACCGTCGCCGACCAGGCTGTCGAGGTGGAAGCGGACGGTGTTGGGGTGCACGCCCAGCGCCTCGGCGATCGCGACGATGCTCATCGGGCGCGGGGACGCCCGCAGCACGCGCAGCACCTCGCGGCGGCGGCCGACCGATTCCCCGGCAAAGGCCTGCGAGCTCACCGGCGTCTCACGCTCCTTCGGGGTCGTCGGCGGGCGGCTGCGCGGCGACCAGTGGTGTGTCGACGCCGAGCGGGCCTATCTTGGCGGCCCCGCCCGGGGATCCCAGCGGTTCGTCGCGGCCCGGCAGGGTCTCGGTGAAGAACGCTTCGTTGTCGGCCAAGTACGGTTTCAGCTCCTCGGGCAGGTCGTCCTCGTAGTAAATCGCATCGACCGGGCATACCGGCTCGCACGCGCCGCAATCCACGCATTCGTCGGGATGGATGTACAGCGCGCGGCCGCCCTCGTAGATGCAGTCCACCGGGCATTCGTCCACGCAGGCCCGGTCCATCACGTCGATGCACGGCTTCCCGATCACGTATGTCATGCGCTAGAGTTTACACAAGACAAGTTGTGAAAACCAAGAAATCGACGAGAGAGTGCGGACGGCTGACCACCGAAACGGATACGATCGACCTCTCCCCCGGCGCCCCGCTGTGGTTGCCACGACGCTCGCGCCGGCAGTTCGCTGCCGGACCCGAAGGATTGCGATACCTCACCGTGCACAAACGACGTCAAGCGTTGGTCCTGCAGTTCCTGGAAAGCCCTGCGCGGCAGGCGGTCTGATGACCGGACAGCGCACCGGCTCGCAGCCCCTGCCGGCATCGACCCGCGCCGACGACAGCGTCGCCGGCCACTGGCTGCTGGCGCGGCTGGGCAAGCGGGTGCTTCGCCCCGGCGGCGTCGAGCTCACCCGCACGCTGCTGTCCCGGGCGGAGCTGGCCGACGCCGACGTGGTCGAGCTGGCGCCGGGCCTGGGCCGCACCGCCGCCGAGATCCTGGCCCGCGGCCCGCGGTCGTACGTCGGCGCCGAGGGCGATCCCGACGCGGCCAACGTGGTGCGCGGCGTGCTGTCGGAATTCGGGTCCGGTAAGGGGTCCGTCCGGGTGACCGACGCGGCCGACACCGGTCTGCCCGACGCCAGCACCGACGTCGTCGTCGGCGAGGCGATGCTGACCATGCAGGGCGACGCCGCCAAGCACGCCATCGTCGCCGAGGCGGCGCGGGTGCTGAGGCCGCGCGGGCGCTACGCGATCCACGAGCTGGCGCTCACACCGGACACCGTCTCCGAGGAGGTCAGCACCGACATCCGGCAGGCGCTGGCCCGGGCGATCAAGGTGAACGCGCGCCCGCTGACCATCGCGGAATGGTCGCGGCTGCTGGCCGACCACGGGCTGGAGGTCGACCACGTCGCGACCGCGCCGATGGCGCTGCTGCAGCCGCGGCGGGTGATCGCCGACGAGGGGCTGCTCGGGGCGCTGCGCTTCGCCAAGAACGTGCTCACCCACCGCGACGCCCGCAAGCGGGTGCTGACGATGCGCCGCACGTTCCGCAAGCATTCCGAGCGGTTGACCGCCGTCGCGATCGTGGCCCGCAAGCCGGACGCGGGTGCGGGCGCTCCGTAGGGGGTAATTTCTCACGCCCGGTGGCCCCGTCGCTAGGTCCCGCCGAACTCGGGGCGCAGGACCGTGCCGAGCGCGGACAGCGGGATGTGCGGTTCGACGGTGCCGCCGTCCATCGACCATTGCTCGATCTGACCGTACTGAACCGGAGAGTCGTGGCCGACCGGATAATCCGGCATGTACAGGATCAGCTCGTCGGGTGTCAGCGCCCATGCCTTGTAGCCGCCCGAGAACACCTTGTCCGGGGTCCAACGATCGACGGTGAACGGGTAGGTGCCGGGCGAGTGCTGCCACGCGGCGCGGTCGAGCGCCTGCCTGACGAATGGTTCGGCCAGCGGCGGAATCGCCGTCAGCGGGTCGGTGCCGGCCTTGGTGATGTCGGCGAGTTGCAGCCGCTTGCCGCCGGCCATGTCGAATGTGAAGGTGCGGTACGCGTTGCTGAAATTCGGCCCGTCGGCGTGATAGTCCTCGTGGACCGCCACGCTCAGCGCGCGCCCGTGCGTAAACACCTGGTAGTTCTCCTCCCCCCAGCTGTCCTGGACCATCGAAGCGCCCTTGGTTCGCCAGTTGTTCATCAGGTCGCGCAGGTATTCGCGAATCACCGGGCCGGTGGTGGGGTTGTCCACCAGGTCGCCGGGCACGGCCATCTTGATGTCTCGGGTCGCCTTCCTTTCGGATTGCACCGCGGTGTGGCAATACCGCCCGTCCCAGTCCCCCCCGAGTTCGCCGCAGAACGCCTGAGCCGACGCGGACGCGGCCGGTGCCCTCAGCACCGCGGCCGCAAGCACCGCCATGATGGCCGTGATCCGGGCCGGGCACGGCACTAGGGCAACTCGACTTTGCTTGCCAGCCACCGTCCGTCGACCCTTTCCATGGTCATCTTCATCCGGCTCCGATCGACGCGGCCGTCCGGGCGCGCGGTGTTGCTGACCGTCTGGTCGACCATCAGCAACACGACCACCCGGTCCCTGGTTTCGGATTGGATCGCGGAATCCACGACAATGCCGTGCGCCGTGGCCTTGTTGTCGATCAGCAACTGGCGAAGCTGCCCGCTGGCTTTGGTGTACGTGTCCTTGAATTCGCCTGTGGCGCCGCTTAGTACGGCGGCGAAGTTCTGGTCCAGCTGGCCGGAGTCGATGCTCGTCAACACCTGGGCGTAGTTGATCGCGGTCTGCTGGGCGGCCCGCCCCGCCTGGCTTACGGCGTGTTCGTCCCACAACTTGGCGCCCAGCGCGGCGGCGGTCCCGAAGGCGCCGGCGAACACGACCATCACCACCGCGATGCGCGCGTAGCGCTGCCAGGGCCGGCGGGCGCGGCGGGCATGGCCCGGGTCGGGCGCAGCGGCGGGTGGCGCCTCGCCGTCGGGCGGGTCTTCGACGTCCTGCGTGGTGGCGGGTTCTTGGTCGGCGGTGGTGGTCACGGTGATCTCTCCTCTAGTGGGGTGGCTCGATCGGCAGCGTCGGCCCGCCGTACGGGGTGGGAATCGTGAAGCGGCCCTTGGGTGTTGGGTCGGCGGTTCGGCCCAGGTCGGCACCCGGCGGCGGACCCGCCGTGTCGTCGCCGCCCGGTCGTGGAGCGTTCTTGGCGCCGCGGATCAGCACCCCCGGGTCGTCGTCTCGGCAGTACGTGTAGAGGAACGGCTCGGGATAGTCGGCCGATGACGACGGCCGGCGCGGGGTGCCGTAATCGCAGGTGTAGCGCGGGTAGATGTCGGCGGTGGCCCAGAGCCCGTGCTCGTGCATGGTGGTCAACAAGGCCTCCAGGGTTGAGCCGCGATAGTCGGGAAAGACCGCGTTCAACGCCGGGACCCGCACGTAGACGATGCGCGCGGTGGTCACCAGGTTGGCCAGCAGGCCGACCATGGTGTCGGAGTTGTCGTCGAAGAGCTTGTCCACCGACGTCATCACGCCCGGTGTCCGATCGACGAGTTTGCGAAATCCGCCGTCCATCTTGTCGACGCCGGTCATGACGGCACCGACATTGCGTGAGGTCGCCGCCAGGCCCGCGTTCACGTCGGCGAAAGTCGTCAGCACCAGTCGGCTCGTTTTCAGCACGCTGACGGTCTGCGGCAGCACCGGGTCCATGGTGGCCAGCAAAAACGTTGCGCCGTCGATGATGTCGGTGAGCTTCTGCGGTCCCTGGCCGCTCAGGCTCAGTTCCTTCTTGACGATCTCGAGCTTCTTCGGATCGGTTTGCGCCAGCAGCCCATCGGCGTCGGCGAGAACCTGTGACAACGGCACCGGTGTGGTGGCGCCCTGCGGGCCGACCACGCTGCCGTCGGAGAGGAAGGGCCCGTCGTTCGATGCCGGCTCGAAGTCGATGTATTGCTCACCGGCCGGCGACAATCCGGAGACCCGCACCGCGCTGGAGGCCGGGACCTTGGCCTTGGCGTCGATGTCGGCGGTGACCTCGACCCCGGCGGGCGTGGCCCGCAGCGATTGGATCCGGCCAACCCGGATGCCGCGGACGGACACGTCCTGATTGGCCAGCAGCCCACCGGATTCCGGCAGCCGGATCGTGACCCGATAGGTCGAGTCCAACGGGTTGACCCGCAGCGCGCCCACCATCAGGTAGGCCACCGCGACGACGAATGTCAGCGCCAGCGCGATGCCGGACAGCCAGCTGCGACGCCGGTGCCCGGCCAGCACGAGCCCGACGATGAGCCGACTGACGGTGTCGATCACCGTGGTGGCTCCGGCTCGGGGGGACCCGGCGGCGCCTCTCCGGCCGGGGCGGGCGGAAGCGGTGGGCCCGACGGAGTCCATGGGTTCTGGCCCATCGAGGTGTTGGGGCCGCGCCCGACGACGCGCTCTTGGAGGCGCCACAGCACGTACTTGATCGACCCGACGAACTTGTTCCAGTCGGGGCGCATGGGGCCGTGGAAGACCGGATCGCCCTTGAATCCGGGGTCCGGACGCGACCCGATGACCAGCCGGTCAAAGCTGCCGCGAACTGAGATCGCTTGGCTGGCGGTCGATTTGACGAACGGCGGAATCAGCCGGTTGAGGCCGGCCAGGCTGGTGTCCGGGCTCAGCACGACGTCATTCCACGCGGCGGCGATGGTGTTGGCGTCCTTGATGACGCTGCGGCCGGTGGTGTCGGTGCCAGCGATAGAGGGAAACCGGGCCAGCTGCCGCGTCGTCGCGCCGAGTTGCTCGACGACATCGGCGACCTCGTCGGCGTTGCCGGACAACACGTCCGTCGCCGGGCCGACGGCCCGCAGAATCTCGTCGATGGCTTGGGTTTTCCCGTCGAGCCGGTCGGCCAGGCCCGCGGTTTCGGTGACCGCCGCGTCGATCTGATCGGACCGGGCGTTGAGCTTCGCCAACAGCGCATTCGTCCGGTTGATCAGATCACCGAACGCGCGTCCCTGGTCGCCGGTCGCCTTGCCCGCGCCGTTGACGATGTTGGTGAAGTTGCGGACCGCACCGCCGTTGACAAGCAGCGCGGCCGAGCTGAGCACCGACTCCACCGTGGCCGCGGCCCGGGTGTCCGGCAACCCGATCGTGTCGCCGCCCTTCAGCAGAGGCGCGTCGGGTGCCGCCGGGGTGGGCGGTTTGATCGCGACGAACACGTCGCCCAGGGGTGTGGCCGACCGCAGCTCGGCGGTGCTGCCCACCGGAACCCGGACACCGTCCATGATCCGCAACGTGGTGACCGCGGTGTAGTTTCGCGCCACCATCGCCTCGAGTTGCCCCACGTCGGCGCCGGCCAGTTTCACCTTGGCGTGTGCGGGCAGGTTGAGCGCGTTGGAGAACACGGCGGTCAGCAGGTATCCGCCGGAGCCCATTTCCGGCGCCGGCAGCGGCAGGCTGGCCAGCCCGTTGGTGGCGCAGCCCGAGCAGGCCAGGGTGGCCGCCAATGCCACGGCGAATGCTCTGCTCTTGGCCGGGTTCATTGGCCCATCGCCGCCATGCCGTCGAGGATGTAGGTCAGGCCGAAGTCCGGCCCGTAGTCCTGCAAGGTGCCCGTGCTGCAACCCAATTGACGCAGATGCATCAGGTTGCAGAGTTCCTTGGCGGACTGGCTGTCCGTGAGCGCCTTGTCGAGCAGGCCGTGGACGCGGATGGCGCCGTTGTTCTGGTCGACGGTGTTGTACAGGTTCTCCAGGGTCAGCGGCAGCACGTCGAGCATCTCGGAGAGGCCGCGCTGGTTGTCGACGAGGGTCTTGGCGGCGGTGTCGCCGTTGCGGATGGCCTGCTTGAGGTTCTCCCGGTTCCGGTCGATCAGCGTGGCGACCTGCTCGAGGATCTTGTTGATCGTGCGGCCGGTGGAACCGCTGCCGAACCGTTCGTCGGCCAGGATCTGGCTGAGTTGCCTTACCGTCGAACCGAATTGGCGCACCTTGGCGTCGTTTCGGGCCTCCGCCTCCACCAGCGAGCTCAGGTCGGTGATGATGGCGGTCAACTGCTCACGCGTGGTCGCGCCCCGCTCGGAGGACAGCCGCAGCGCCTTGGACAGCTCGTCGAGAGCGGCCAGGATGTTCTTGCCGTTGCCGTCGGTGATCGCGACCGCCGAGTTGCTCAGGTCCGCGATGGGCCCGCCGCCGGCCCCGTCGCCCTTGAGCGACTTGGAAACCTTGTCGAGCATGTCGAGCACGCGGTCGAAGGCGACCGGCGTCTTGGTCCTGGCCAACCCGATCGTGTCGTGATTCTTCAGCACCGGACCGTCGCGGTAGGGCGGCGTCAGCTCGATCTGGCGGTCGGTGAGGATCGAGGTGCTGATGGTCACCGCGCGCACCGCCGCGGGCACCTTGACGTGTTTGTCGACCGTGAATTCGACCTCGACGTAGCTGCCCTTCGCGGTGACCCTGGTGACCTTTCCCACCGGCATGCCCAGCACCGCCACCGCATTGCCCTGGTAAAGCCCCGCGGCACTGTCGAATTGGGCGGTGACCGTGATGGTGTCGAGATGGGACTTGATGTAGTGACCGGCGACCCCGACGGCGACCGCGGTCGCTACGACGACGGCGGCGAGCAGTGCCATCGCCCTGCGCTTGTTGGACGTCACTTGCAGTCCTTGAAGTACTGGATCATGCCGAATTGCTTGGCGCGCCCGCTGATTGCGCACATCCACGAGTCGATCGCAAGCCCGTTGGGCAGATTGAACTCGACGACGGGGCCGTAGCCGGTGGCGTTGGCCATCCCGCGCAGCGCCACCGGGGCGACTTGCAAGAGATTGCGCACCAGGTCGTCGTGTTGGCCGATCATATTGGTGAGATCGTGCAGATTGGCGAACAACTCGTCGAGCATGGGGCGGTCGTCGACGACGATCTTGTCCAGCTGATCGACGAGTTGGGTCAGCGCCGCCAGCATGGCGTGGAAGGTGGCCTGGCGCGCCACCAGGTGGCCGAGCAGATCCTGCCCCTCGTCCATCATGTGCCCGAGGCCGGTCTGCTGGCGGCGCAGCGTGCTGACCACCCGCTGGGTGCTTTTCAGCAACGTGCCCAACTGGTCTCGCCGTCCGGCGGTGATCGTGGACAGCGTTTGCAGGTTCGCCACGGCCTGCGGAACCAGGGGCGGCACCCCGCCGAGTTGCTTGCCCAGCACGGCCAGCGACTGCGCGAATTGGTCGGAGTCCACCTGCTCGAAGGTGGTGGTGGCGTCCTCCAGCAGTGACTGCAGGTCGTAGGGCACCTCGGTGTGGGACAACGAGATCGTCTTGTCCGGTGGCGATCCCGGGCCCGCGGGCACCAGCTCCAGGTAGCGGGATCCCAGGATGGTCATCACCTTGATCACCGCGCGGCTGTCCTTGCCGAGCGCGACGTTGTCGCGCACGGTCAGACCGGCTTCCACGTGATCGCCGTCGAGTTTCATGCTGGTGACATGCCCCACCTCGATTCCGGCGATGGTGATGGGGTTGCCCGGCCGCAGCGACGCGGCCTGCAGGAATTCGGCGGTGTAGTGCGTGTAGCCGATGTTGAGGAACTTGACGCCCAGCGACGCCGCGACGAGTAGGGCCACCGCCGCCAGCGCCGCCAGCCCGAGCCAGGCCTTGTTGTAGGACTCCAGCGGGTGTCGCAGTAACCGCCGGATGCGTTGTGGGTCAGCCATTGGCCATGTTCCTGCATCGGGGGGTGTGCCACCCCAGGTTTTTCGGCGTGATCGGGTTGGCGTTGCCGGGCGTGGCCGCGTTGACGATGAACGTGGTCATGTCGTTGAGTCCGGGGAAGAAGCCGATGGCGTTCAGGTCGCAGGCGTACGCGTTGCCGTAGGAGCCTTCGCCGACGATGCGGGCCAGACCCTTGAGCAGCAGCGGCAGGTTGTCGCCGGTGAACGCGAGCTGGGGCTCGATCTCGGCCAGGTGCTTGGTGAAGCCCGGCTCGCGGGTGACGAGTTCGTTCAGCGACGGGTAGACGTCGTCGGCGATCGCCGACAGGCGGCGCGTGACGCGGGCGATCGAGCCCACCGAGTCCTGCAGCGAGGAGCGGCGGGCGTCGAATTCCGTTACCGCGTCCCGGGTTTGGCTCAGCGCGCGGTCCAGGTCGTCGTCTTGGGCAGCGACGGTGTCGCTGACCCGGGCGAGGCTGGTGATGAGATCACCCAACGCCTGGTCGCGTGCGGACAGGGTTCGGCTGATCGTCGACGTCTGCTCAACCAGCAGCGGGATGGATGCCTGATCACCTTGCAACGACTGCAGGACGCCCTTGGTCAGGTCGTCGGCGTCCTTGGGATTGAGCAGGCTGAACAGCGGCTCGAAGCCGTTGAGCAGCTTTCCGACGTCGAAGGAGGGATCGGTCTGCTGCACCGGGATCACGCTTCGGGCCGGCAGCGGGTTCCTGTTGCCGACCTCGCCGAGCGACAGGCCCAGGTACCGCTGCCCGATGATGTTCTGGTACGTGACCGACGCGACGGTGTTGCCGTACAGGCGCTGGTCGTTTTCCACGACGAACGAGACCTTGGCCAGTTTGCCTGCCAGCTCGATGTTTTCGACGCGGCCGACGCGCACGCCGGCCATCCGGACGTCGTCACCGACGCGCAACCCGTACACGTCGCTGAACATCGCCGCGTACGGCGTGGTCGGTCCGGCGACGTCGCGCCGCAGGGTGGCGTACACCAGCCACGTCACGGCGACGGCAACCGCCATGAACAGCGATAGGCCGATCGCCGGCCCGCGCACCTTCATTTCGGCCCGCCCGCGGGCACTTCCAGTGGTTTCAGTGAGACGGCCGTGCCGCGGGCGACCGGGCCGAGCAGCAACTGAGTGGCCACCGACGCGGGACCGCGCTGCCCGGTGATCAGCCCGAGCTGGTCGCGCTCGAGCCCGCTACCGACCGGCCCGACGTTGCCGCCGTACGAGGATGGCGCGGCCCCGGCGGGCGGTCCCGGCGGCGGGGGCGCGTCGTCGGGGTCGGCGGTTCCCGGCACCCGGGGAGCGGGACGGACGAGCAACGGCAACGGCGGGTTGCGGTCCTCCAGGCTGGGGTTGGGATTGACCAGCGGGGGCCCGACCGCGACCAGGTTGCCGTCGGGCCCGATCTCGGTGCCCGGCGGCGGCGCCAGATCGGTCGGGGGATGGTAGTTCTGCGGCAGCAACACGTCGGGCAAGTCCGGCCGCGTCTCCATCGTCGGCGCGGTGAAGCAGCTCGGCCCCAGCAGTTGGGCATAGCGGGGGCAGTCGGCGCGCGTGTAGGTGTAGGTCGGTGTCAAAGCCAGATTGACGCGCATGTTCCCGGTGTCGCGCTCGGGATCCCACACCTCGTCGAAGAACTTGTCCGACAGGCGGTTCAGCCTGGTGAAGATCGGCACGAACTTGTCACTGTTCAGCGCGAACACCCCCAGGGCGGGGGTAAGTTTTTGCGTCATCTCGATCAGCTGATCCGTGTGATTGTCGAATGCTTGCCTGTTGACGCCGAAGGTGTGTCGCGAGCCGGTGATCAACGACCGGAACTGCTCGCGCTTCTCGGCCAGGGTCTGCATCGGCTTGACCGCCTCGTGCAGGGTGTCGACGAGGTCGGGCGCGGTGGATTGCAGGCCGCGGGTGGCGTCCAGCAGCGCCGAGACGGTGGACGGGCCGGGATCGGTGGCCACGATGGCGTTGAGCTCGTTGAGCACCCGGGTCAACTGCGCGCCGGCGTTAAGCAACGCGGGGCGGCGGTTGTTCGTGGCCGCCGCGACGGCGGCCAGGATGCCGACGCTGTGGTCCTCGCGGCCCCGGCCGGTCGCGGCGAGGATGTCGCGGAGCTTGCTGATGGTGGTCTGAAAGATGACGGTCGACAGTTGGCCGTCTTCGGGAATGCGCGCACCGTTGCGGATGCTCGCGCTCGATCCGCGGTCGACGAGTTGCACCGACGACACCGCGAACACGTTGCTGGGGACCACGCGGGCGGTCACCGCGCCCGGAATGTCCTTGGCGTGTTCGGGTTTGAGATTGATGTGGACGTAGTTGGGCTTTCCGTAGGCCGCCGGGACGACGTCGTCCACGGCGCCGACGAGCAGGCCGTGGTATTTGACGTCGGATCGCGCGGGCAGTCCGTCGCCGACGTTGGCCAACTCGGCCACCACCTTGACGTAGTCGTTGAGCCGCCCGGTGGACTTCAACAGCAGGGTTCCGGTGATCAGCGCGGCCGCCACCAGCACCGCCACCCCCAATGCCAATAGCTGTCGGTCGGAGGGCCCGCGCCCGTCGAGGTCTAACGAATTCGGCATCTAGCCACCGAATCTCGCGCCGGCGTCGATGCTCCACAACGCCATCGTGAGCAGCATGTTGACCATGATGACGACGGTGATGCTGGCCCGCATGGCATGTCCGGCGGCCACACCCACGCCCTCGGGGCCGCCCGAGGCGTAGAACCCGTAGTAGCACTGCACGGTCGACGACAGCCACACGAACACCACGCACTTCAACACCGAGTAGGCAATGTCTTTGGCGCTCAACATCATCGTGAAGTAGTGCAGGTACGGTCCGATGGACCCGCCGCTGATGACGCTGGCCACAATCTGGCAGGTGAGGTAGGTGACCGCCAGGCACGCCACGTAAAGCGGGATCACGGCGACGACGGAGGCCATCAGCCGGGTGGTGACGAGGAAGGGAATCGGGCGGATTGCCAGCGACTCCAGTGCGTCGACTTCCTCGGCGATCCGCATGGCGCCCAGCTGGGCGGTGAACCGGCAGCCGGCCTGCATCGCGAAGGCCAGCGAGGCCATGATCGGTGCCAGCTCGCGGGTGTTGACCAGCGACGAAATGACGCCGGTCGCGGGGCCCAGCCCGAGTAGATTCAGAAAGTTGTAGCCCTCGACGGCGACGAGGGCGCCGGCGGTGAAGCCGAGCACGACGGCGACGCCCGCGGTGCCGCCACCGACGACGATCGAGCCGTTGCCCCATGCGATATTCGACAGCAGCTGCTGGAATTCCTTGCGGTATTGCCGCAATACGACCGGCACGGCGAGCAGCGCGCGGAAGAAGAAGACCAGCATGTGCCCCAGGCGAATGGTCGGCCCGGCCGCCGCTCGATAGACGCCGACCACCGGCCGCGCGAGGGTGGGGACGTAGGTGGCGACCGCCATGTCACAACCCCGTCCTGGGGAACAGCATGTTGTACAGCTGGCTGATCCCGACGTTGACGACCATCAGCACCAAAATCGATTCCACCACCGCCGCATTCACCGAGTTGGCCACCCCGGCCGGGCCGCCTTTGGTGAAAAGGCCTTTCTGGCAGGCGATTACCGCGACGATCGCGCCGTACACGACGGCCTTCAGCAACGCCACGATCATGTCCTCGGTGGTGGCGAACGACGAGAACGTCGCCACGAAACTGCCCGGTGCCCCCCGCTGGAAATAGACGTTGAAGAGGTAGCTGGCCAAAAAGCCGACGAAACAAGTGATCCCGGTCAGCCCAACCCCGATCATCACGGCGGCGGCGAAGCGCGGGACGACCAGGCGGCGGATCACCGAAACGCCCATCACCTCCATGGCGTCCGTCTCCTCGCGCATGGTGCGGGAGCCGAGGTCGGCGGTGATGGCGGACCCGACGGCCGACGCCATCAGCACCGCGGCCACCAGCGAGGCGGCTTGACGGATGACGGCAAGCCCACTCGCGGCCCCGGCCAGCGATGTGGCACCGACCTGGTTGGCCAGCAGCGCGAATTGGATGGAAAGCGTGACCCCGATGGGTAGGGCCACCAATACGGTTGGGAGAACAGCCGTCCCCGCCATGAATGCGCCCTGCCGCACGAACTCCGCCCACTGGAAGCGCCCGGTGAGCAGGTCCAGGACGCAGTACTGGATGGTGCGTATTGCCAGGACGTACTGCTCACCGAGCGTGTTCAGCGAGGCGACGGGGTGCCGGGCGACGTAGCCCGCGCTCCAGTTCTGGATAACCGCCGCACCGCGCGCCGTGTCCGCGGGCCGTCCCCCCGGGCGATCGCCGACACTGCTCCCCACGGCGGCTTATGTTAATCATGATTCGGGCCATGTGGGAAGACCAATCCAATAAATGGATCGAGTTGATCCCTTGACGTGTCGTTTCATTCGCGGCAATATCCCTTCCGGAGCGCCGTGATGTTAATAGCAGTTTCACGACCATGGAGGGCGTTCTCCGTGTCGTGACCGCCATGCCGGCATCCGGCTCCGGGGAAGGACGCAAATGGGTGTCGCGGGGGCGATGCGGGCGGGCGCCGGCTTGGCCTGCGCCGGGCCGGTGCTCGCCATCGCGGTGGCGCTGTCCGGTCACTCCGACGCCGATTCGGGTCAGCCTCCCCCGCCGCTGCCGACGTTCACCCCGACGCCGACGGACTGGTCGCCCAACTACCAGATTTGGCCGTACAACACGTTCACGTATCAGGTGACACCGGAGATGACCCGCGGCATGTCGGACGCGTGTCAGTGGTTCAAGGCTCGGTTCGACGCCCTGATGGGCCAGATCCAGGAGTTCGACCGCGCCCTCGGAGATCAACACGACGACTACTCGGCCAACGGTCTGCAGCGCCATGCCGATGCCGTGGTCGCCAACATCGACCAGTCGACGGCCTTTTTGGCGCCGCGGACGAAGCCGTTGACCATCACCAACAAGCCGGACAACTTCGGTCCGTATTCGCCGATATACGGCGGTGAGGCCATCACCAAGCTGACGTTTCAGCTGTCCCGTATCGGCGAGAGCATCAAGAGGAAGGAGCCGTCGGGGGTGACCCACGCAAATATCGTCGCGGCGGCCGGCTGGGCCGACTCGCTGCGGAACTCAGGGGCGTGCGACTGATGCTCACCGACACCGCCCGGCGCCGCAAGCTGGTCCGCTGGGTCGGCGCCGCCGTACTGGCCGCCGTGCTGGCCGGTGCGGGCTTCGAGGGATGGCTGCTGTTTCGGCACCACCAAACGGAAGTCGCCGCCGCCCAAGCGCTCGAGGCGGCCACGAGGTACACCCTTGCGCTGACAAGCGTCGACGCCGGCGCGGTCGACAAGAACTTCGCCGCGGTCCTCGACGGCTCGACGGGTGAATTCAAGGACATGTACACCAAATCCAGCGCCCAACTCCGGCAGGCGCTCATCACCAACAAGGCGGCCGCGCACGGCACCGTCGTCGACGCCGCGGTCAAGTCCGCGACGACGGCCAGGGTCGAGGTTGTGCTTTTCATCGATCAGTCGGTGAGCAACGCGGCCGCACCCGTGCCACAGCTGGACCGCAGCCGGGTCAAGATGACCATGGAGAAGGTGGACGGCCGGTGGCTGGCCAGCAAGGTCGAGCTGCCCTGAGCGCCTAGCGGCGATCGAGCACGCGCTCGGCGCGCGCCACGGCCTCGTCGATCAGCCGGCCGACGGCGCCGAGGTAGGTCGGCGACGCCGGCTTTCCCACCAGTTCGGCGATCGCGCGCTGTTCGCCGAGAACATCTGCCGCCCCGAGGTTTTCGGCCATCCGCGCGGGATGCACCTGCAGGCCCGCCAGCAGCTCGGCGCACTGGGAGCCCGCGACGACCGTCCGGCGCGCCAGCGTCCGCAGCGTGTCCCACTCGGCGTGCCACGAGCCGTCCGGGCGTTCGTCGTCGGCCAGCGCGGCGGCGGTGTGCAGGGTCGCGGCCGATGGCGGCGCCGCGATGGCGGCCCGCCGGATCAGGATGGACAGCACCGGATTTCGCTTGTGCGGCATCGACGAGGACCCGCCGCGCCTGCCGGTGGCCGGCTCGCTGAGCTCGCCGACCTCCGGACGGCCGAGGGTGACCACGTCCGAGGCGATGCGGCCCCAGCAGTCGGTGCAGCCGACCAGCGCGTCGGCGGCCGCGGTGACCGGCGTGCGCGTCGTGTGCCAGGGCGGCCGCGCGTCGAGGCCCAACGCGGTCGCCGTGTCCAGCACCAGCCGATCCGAGACGGCCACCGGATCGGTCGCGCCGGTGAGCGTCGCCAATTCGATTGCAGCGGACCGCGTCCCGACGGCGCCGCCGAGCTGGATCGGGGTGGCCAGCGCGCCCAGCCGCTCGCACGCGTCGAGCACGCCGTTCAGCCAGCCGGCCGCCTTGGCGCCGAACGTGGTGGGGGCGGCGGGCTGGGTGAGGGTGCGGGCCACCATCGGGGTATCGCGGTGCGCCCGGGCCAGTTCGGACAGCGCCGAAACCTGTTGCGCCAGTTGCGCCGTGACGGTGTCCGCGGCGGTGCGCACGCCCAGCATCAGGGCGGTGTCCAGCACGTCCTGGCTGGTGAGCCCGCGGTGGATCCACGGCGCGACGGTCGGGGCGGAGCGCCGGCGCAGCAGCTCGACCAGCCCGACGACCGGGTTGCCGCCGTCCTCGGCCGTAAGGGCGAGCGCCTCGCGGTCGTCGGCGCCGACCAGCCGCGACAGGTCCGCGTCGGCGCACCCGGCGGGCGCCAGGCCGGACGCGGCCAGCGCGCCCAGCCAGGCGGACTCCATCGCCACCATCGAGCGCAGCAGCGCCTCGTCCGTCATGTGCTCGCCGGCCCGGTGGTCGCCGGGCCACAGCAGGTTCGTCATGGCCCCCCGTCCCGGTACGCCAGGAACACCGTCTCGCTCGGGCCCTGCAGGTGGATGTCGAAGCGGTAACTTGTTCGGCCGCAATCGCTTTCGGTCGCACACAGCAGGGTGGCGCGCCGGCCGGCATCGAGCGCGCTCAACAGCGGATCGGCACGCAGGTCCGCGCCGGGCAGGTAGGCGCGGGTGAACAACCGGTGCAGCAACCCCCGGGCGAACACGACGAGGGCGAAGAACGGCGGCCGCGCGCCGCTCGGCCCGGGGGGCAGCGTGGTGAACGCGTAGCGCCCGGCGTCGTCGGTCGCGGCGCGCCCCCATCCGGTGAACCGGTTCACCTCCCGACGCAGCGAGCCCGCCTCTCGCGGGACGCGCCCCGCGCCGTCGGGCTGCCAGAGCTCGACCAGCGCGTCCGGGACCCCGGCGCCCGCGCCGTCGTACACCGTGCCGTGCAACCGCACCGCGTGCGGATCCGCGGCGTCCACCAGCTCGCTGCCACCGGGGTACGGCAACGCCATGCCGAAGAAGGGGCCCACGGTTTGCCCTGGGGTGCAAGCCAATTCAGCCCTGGATTCAGGCACGGTCTTCGGTCCAGGTTCGGCGGCTCCCGCAGACCACGATGTCCCACCGGTATCCGGTCGCGAACTCCGGCTGGGTGAGGTCGTGGTCGTAGGCGGCGATCAACCGCCGGCGCGCGGCGGGGTCCAGGATCGAGTGGAAGATCGGGTCCAGGTCGAACATCGGGTCGCCCGGGAAGTACATCTGGGTGACCAGACGCTGGGTGAACGCGGTGCCGAAGACCGAGAAGTGGATGTGCGCCGGGCGCCACGCGTTGTGGTGATTGCGCCACGGATACGGCCCGGGCTTGACGGTCAGGAAGCGGTATGACCCGTCGGGCCCGGTCAGGCAGCGGCCGCAGCCGGTGAAGTTCGGGTCGAGCGGCGCGGGGTGCTGGTCGAGCCGGTGCCGGTAGCGGCCGGCGGCGTTGGCCTGCCAGATCTCGATCAGCTGCCCGGCCACCGGCGCGCCGGTGTCGTCGAGGACCCGCCCGGCCACGATGACGCGCTCGCCGATCGGCTCGCCGGGATGGCCGGCCGTCAGGTCCGCGTCGTGGGGGTCGACGTCTTGGTCGCCGAAGCACGGCGCCCACCGTTCGACCTCGTCGGGATCGACAACCAGCGGAGGCTGTTTCGGGTGGCGCAGCGCGCTGCTGCGGTAGGGCGGGTAGTCCAGGCGCGGCTGGCAGCCGCGTCCCCCGCCCGCGCGCGCGATGCGGGCGATCTCGGCCGTGATGTCGGCCTGCGACGCGGCGCGCTCGGCGTTCATGAGCCGTGAGGCTACCCGCGGTTCGGCCCTCAGCTACAGAGCGCGCACCAGCGCGGCGCGCCCCCTCGTGCGCAGCTTGTGCAGCGCCGAGCCGCGGTATTGGTCGATCCGGGCGGCCATCTTGTCGCCCAACTCCTCGAGCTCGGCGTCGGTGATCTTGACCTCCGGCGGGGCGGGGATCATGTCGCGCTCCTCCTCGTCGGCGTGCGCCTCCAGCACGGTCTTGAAGGAGTTCCACTCGTCCTCGTAGCCCGGCGCGGTCTGCGGGGTCTTCAGCAGCACCGAAAGCTGGTCGATCACCTGCCGGTGCTCGGCGTGGGCGATCGCGATCAGCTTGCTGGCCGCGCCCAGCGCCGGGTAGTACAGGTCGTCCTCGATGCGGAAGTGGATGTCGAGTTCGATCAGCAGCTCGTCGAAAAGGGCATGCCGCTCTTCGCTGTTCGGCGGGGCCTCGCTGATCTTGCGACCGAGCCCCTTGATCACCACGTGGTGGTCCTTCAACACGTCGTATGCGTTCACTTGCCTACCTCCTCGGCACGTACCTCGACCATTCCGTCGACCAACCGGGCCTCGTAGCACGGCAGCGGCGCCGCGGCCGGGCCGCGCAACACCTCCCCCGACTCGGCCTCGAACCACGAGCCGTGCCAGGGACACACAACTCGCCCGCGATCGACCCAGCCGTCGGCCATCGGGGCCGCCAGGTGCGGGCAGAACTCGCCGAACGCCGACACCTCACCGGGCCTGGTCTGGCAGACCACCAGCCCCACCCCGTCGACCTCGACCCGCACCGGCCTGCCGTTCAGCGAGCTCGCCGGCAACACGGGCGTCCACTCGGTGGTGCGCAGCCGCTGTCCCGACTGGTCGATGCCGATGCCGGAGTCGAACACCAGGGCGCCGCCCAGGTAGCTGCCGCCGAGCGTGAGGCCGTAGCCCAGCGCGGTCAGCACGATCCCGCGGCCGTGACGCCCGCGGCGGCGGTCCCACCAGGACTGCGCGTACAGCGCGGTGGCCACCAGGTTCACCGCGCCGTGCACCAGCCCCACCCGGCGGTCCTCCTCGTGGGTGTGCTGCCAGTCGGTGGCGCCGGTGACGGCCGAGCCGATGCCCGCCAGGATTCCGACCCCGAGCGCCCGCGAGGCGAACCGCGCCGCGTCCAGGACCTCGGTGGCCGGCTGGCCCGGCAGCAGGCTGAGCGCGTCCAGCGCCACCGTGGTGCCGAGCGCCCCGCTCGTCAGCGACGCCAGCGGCGGATGAACCGGGTGCCCGAGCCACACGCCGTGCAGCGCGTTGGTGACCGTGTTGCGGGCCCGGCCGAGCCCGTTGTAGGCGAAGCTGAGCAGGTGCTCCAGCCGATAGCTCGGCCGATCCAGCCACGCCTGACGCCCGATGGCGGACAACACCCGCGGTCCGACGTTCCGCAATCGGCCATCCCGCGACCGACCAGCCATGACCACCCGTCCTTCCTCAGATACAGATCTATGCGTGCGATAAAGACGCAAACACGGCGATTTGGTGCCGGAACCACCGTAGCGGCACCCGGCGGATCGTCAATTGTGGGGCGCCTGTGAATCGGCTGGGGGCCGCGGTTTGACCGGCGGGCCGGGCTGCGGGATTCTACTTAGCGGAAGTTATTTCTGTAGAGCAGAGTGAGCGATGGCAGTTCAGCGCAGCGATTTGGCCGGAGTTCTGGAGAACGTCCGCCGGGGGATGATCCCCGCCCACATCTACAACGACGGGGAGTTGTTCGCGCTGGAGCGCGAGCGGCTGTTCAGCCGGGCATGGACGTTCGTGGCGCACGAGTCGGAGATCCCGCAGGAGGGCGACTACGTGGTGCGCCGGGTCCTCGACGACTCCTTCATCATCGCCCGCGGATCGGATGGCAAGGTGCGCGCCCTTTTCAACATGTGCCTGCATCGCGGAATGCAGGTCTGTCGCGCCGAGATGGGCAACGCCTCCAACTTCCGCTGCCCGTATCACGGCTGGACCTACCGCAACGACGGCCGGCTCACCGGCCTGCCCTTCCACCGGGAGGCCTACGGGGGCGACGACGGGTTCGCCAAGAACCAAACCCTTTTGCCCGCACCGAATTTCGCGAGCTACAACGGCCTGCTGTTCGTCAGCATGGACCCGAACGCCGAGCCGCTCGAGGACTTCCTCGGCGACTTCAAGTTCTACCTGGACTACTACACCAAGCAGAGCGCCGGCGGCGTCGAGCTGCGCGGGCCGCAACGGTGGCGGATCAGGGCCAACTGGAAGATCGGCGCCGAGAACTTCGCCGGCGACATGTACCACACGCCGCACACCCACGCGTCGATCGTCGAGCTCGGCCTGTTCCGCGAGCCGAAGGCCCAGAAGCGCAAGGACGGCGCCACCTACTGGGCGCACCGCGGCGGCGGCACCACCTACAAGCTGCCGCCCGGCGGCTTCGAGGAGCGGATGCGCTACGTCGGCTACCCCGACGAGATGATCGGCCGGATCAAGGAGGTCTGGACGCCGCGCCAGCAGCGGGTGGTCGGCGACGACGGGTTCATGATCTCGGCGGCCACCTGCTTTCCGAACCTGAGCTTCGTGCACAACTGGCCCAAGATCCGCAACGGCGACCGGAAAACAGAAGTCCTGCCCTTCATCTCGATCCGGCTCTGGCAGCCGATCAGCGCCAACGAGACCGAGGTCTGCTCGTGGTTCGCGGTGGACTCCGCCGCTCCCCCGCAGTACAAACAAGACTCGTACAAGGCATATTTGATGTGCTTCGGCTCGACCGGCATGTTCGAACAGGACGACGTGGAGAACTGGGTGTCGCTGACCACCACCGCCGGCGGTTCGATGGCGCGGCGGCTGCTGCTGAACAGCCGCATGGGCCTGCTGCCCGACGACCGCCCGGTCGTCGAGCCGCTGACCGCCGAGTCGTTCCACGGGCCGGGCCGCGCGCAGGTCGGCTACAACGAGCACAACCAGCGCGCGCTGCTGAACCTGTGGGCGGACTACCTCTCATGACAACGGCTCTGTCTTCACTGCCCTTTGATGACGTTCGGCACCTGCGGGCCCACCAATTCCTGGTGGACGAGGCCTACCTGTTGGACGCCCAGAGCTACGAGGCGTGGCTGGACACGCTGACCGACGACGTCCGCTACGTCATGCCGGTCCGCGTGACCACCGCGCGCGGCGCCGGATTCGACACGCAACCAGAGATGGCGCATTTCGACGAGGACAAGTACTCCCTGACCCAGCGGGTCGCGCGCTTTGCCACCGAGCACGCCTGGACCGAGGATCCGCCGTCGCGGCTGCGGCACTTCATCACCAACGTGCGTAGCTTCGAGGGCGAGGACGACAAGCATCTGCTCGTGGAGTCGGCCGAACTGCTGTTCCGCAGCCGCGGGGACGTCAACGAGAGCGCGCTGGTGTCCTGCGGGCGCCAGGACGTCTTGCGGTGGTGCGACGGACCCGAAAAGACACTGAAACTGGCCCGGCGCACCATCATTGCCGACGAGTCGGTGCTGCGGATGCAAAACCTGGCGGTGTTCCTGTGAATGGCGAGCCCATCACCGTCGCAAACGAATTCACCGAGGTGGTCGTCCAGCGCGTCGACACCCGCAACGGGTCGCGGCTGCTGATCAGCGCGCCCCGCACCGGGCGGTCGATCAGCCTGGACGCGCTGGAGGTGGAGGCGCTGACGTGGCAGAACCCCCGCACGCTCGCGGCGATGGTCGGCAACCCCAACGCCCCACTGCTGCCCGACGAGGCCGAGGAGGACGATGACGGGCTGGCTTGAAGGCAAGCGCGCATTGGTCGTCGGCGCCGGTTCGGGGATAGGCCGGGCCGTGGTCGACGCGTTCGACGCCGAGGGCGCGAAAGTCGCTGTGCTGGAACGTGATTCCGGCAAGTGCGAGAAGTTGCGGCGGGAGTTGCCCGGGGTGCCGGTGGTCGAGGGCGACGCCGTCACCGGCGAGGCCAACCAGCAGGCCGTCACCGCCGCCGTGGACGGCCTCGGCGGGCTCGACGTCCTGGTCAACTGCGTCGGGGTCTTCGACTTCTACAGGGGGATAACCGATCTCGACGCCGACGGCCTCGCGGGGGCGTTCGACGAGATGTTCCGCACCAACGTGCTGAGCCATCTGCAGTCGGTCAAGGCGGCGGTTCCGGCGTTGCGGGCCGGAAACGGGTCCTCGATCGTGCTGACCGAATCCGCGTCGTCGTTCTACCCCGGGCGCGGCGGCGTGCTGTACGTGTCGTCGAAGTTCGCCGTCCGCGGCCTGGTGACGGCATTGGCGCACGAGCTGGCGCCCGAGATCCGCGTCAACGGCGTGGCGCCGGGCGGCACGCTGGGCACCGACCTGCGCGGCCTGGCCAGCCTGGGCCTGGACGGCGTGCGCCTCGACGACACCCCCGACCGGGCCGGCGATGTGGCCGCGCGCAATCCGCTGCACGTCGCGCTGGACGGCCGCGACCACGCCTGGAGCTACGTGTTCCTGGCCTCCGACCGGTCCCGCGGGATCACCGGCGAAACCATCCGTCCCGACGGCGGATTCGGGCTGGGCGCGCCGCGATGACAAGCCTCGACGAGCAACGCGCGCTGGTGGCCCAGGGCTGCCGGGTGGCCGCGGCCCGCGGCCTGGTCGACGGCATCCTCGGTCATCTCGGCCTGCGGGTCGACGACGAGCGCCTGCTGATCCGCTGCCGCAGCGACACCGACGCCGGGGTGGCGTTCACCCGGCCGACCGACATTCGGCTGATCACCCTCGACGGAACCCCCGGCGCCGCAGGCGAACTCGACGGTTACCGCGTTCCCAACGAGCTGCCGATCCACGTCGAGACCATGCGCGCCGATCCGCGGCACCGGGCCGTCGCGCATCTGCACCCGCCGGCCGTCGTCGCCGCCGACCTGGCCGGCATCACCCTGAGGCCGATCTACGGGGCCTACGACATTCCCGGCGCCCGGCTGGCGCGCGGCGGCGTGCCGGTCTACGAGCGCGCGGTGCTGATCCGGAACTCGGCGCTGGGCAAGGAGATGGTCGCGGCCATGCGCGGGCGGCCGGTGGTGATCTGCCGCGGCCACGGGATCACCAGCGCCGCAGCGACGGTGCCGCAGGCGGTGCTGCAGGCGATCAGCCTGGACGCGCTGGCGCGGATGGCGTTGCGGGTGCGCTCGGCAGGCGGCACCCTGACCGGCATCGCCGACTCCGATTGGGACGACCTGCCGGACCTGGGGCCGGCGTTCACCGCCGAGGCGGCCTGGCGCCACGAGGTGGCCCGCCTGGGCGACGAGGCGTAGCGGCCAAGTCACAAGTTCGTATCCGCTTTCCGACACCCGGCGGATGTGCCGAGGCCGCGGCCGCGGCGAGCTAAGCGTTCCAGCGTGGGTGAACTGGAGCGGCGGCGGTTCGGGCGCTCAGCCCAGCTGATCGCCGATTTCCTTGGCCGCCTTGGTAAGTGCGGCGGCCACCGAGGCGTAGCGCGCGGTGCCGAGGCGATTCTGCGGGGCGGCGGCGTTGAGCGCGATGCGCAGCCCGGGCGCCCGCGTCGGTATGGGGACCGCCACCGAAGCGACGCCCTCCTCGCTCTCCTCGCGGTTGACCGCATATCCCCGTTCGCGGATGCGCGACAGCTCCGCCTCCAGCTCGGTGCGGCTGCCGATCGAGCGAGAGGTGATGCGCTGCAACCGCTCGTCGGGCAGCAGTTGACGCAATTCCGGCTCGGGCAGCTGGGCCAGCATCACCTTGCCCGTCGAGGTGCAGTGGGCCGGCAGGGTGCGGCCCAGCCGGGACGCCACCCGCACGGCGGCCGGGCCCTCGACCGCGGCGACGAAACGGACGCCCGCGCCGTCGAGCATGCCGACATGAATCGTTTCCCGCAGTTGCTCGCTGAGGGCGCGCATGATCGGCGTGGCGGATCGCTGAATGTCGATGCGGCCGAAGATCGCGAACGCCACCCCGGTCAGCGACGGGCCGGGCAGATACGCCTTGGACACCGGGTCCTGGCGGACGAACCCCCGATAGGCCAGCATCGCCAGCAGCCGGTGCGCGGTCGACGACGCCACACCCAGGTAGCGGGTGGCCTCGCTCAGCCGGATCTGCGGCTGCTCGCCCAGCAGCAGCAGCAGCTTCAGCGCGTTGTCGACGGATTCGATCGGATATTGCGGCGCAAGCGAATCGGCGCCCGATCCGGCGCCCGCGTCGGCGTCCGATCCGGCGTCCCCGGGGTCCGGCCGACCCTTCTTCTGCATGGATTCACGGTAGCCGGTGCCGCGTCGCACCACCCTGCGACACTTGGGCTTTGGCCCACCGGTGGTCGGCCTTGCCGGACGGCGAGCGCTGCACCCGGTCGCAGAACACGATCTCCTTCGGCAGCTTGTAGCGGGCGATGTGGCGGCCGGCCTCGGCGAGGATGCCGTCGGCGTCGGGCGGCGACCCGTCGGCCAGCTGCACGATCGCGACCACCTCGCTTCCCCACCGCGCGCTGGGGCGGCCCGTCACCACGACGTCGTAGACGTCGGGGTGCTCCGCGATCGCGGCCTCGACCTCCTCGGCGAAGATCTTCTCGCCACCGGAGTTGATGGTCACCGAATCCCGGCCCAGCAGCTCGATCTGGCCGTCGGCGTGCCAGCGCGCCCGATCGCCCGGCACCGAGTGCCGAATGCCTTCGATGACCGGGAAGGTGCGCGCCGTCTTGTCCGGATCACCCAGGTAGCCCAGCGGTATCAGGCCCTGCTGGGCCAGCCAACCGATTTCGTCGTCGCCCGGCGACAGGATCCGGGTGAGATCCTCGCTGACCACCACGGCGCCCGGGTTCGGCGCGAACCGCCCGGTCACGCCCTGCGCGCGGCTGGAGACCTGCCCCATCTGGGAGCCGGACTCCGACGACCCGCCCGCGTCCAGGATGGTCAGGTTCGGCAGCAGCTCGACGAATCGCTGCTTGAGCGGCGCGCTCAGCGCCGCGCCGCCGGTGACCAGCACCAGCAGCCCGGACAGGTCGTAGTCGCCGGACTCGAGTTCGTCGACCAGCGGCCGCCCGAACGCGTCGCCGACGATCGACAACGACACGACGCGTTCCCGGCTGGCCAGCGCCCACACCTCGGCCGGGTCGAAGTGGGTGGTCGTCGGCGCCATCACGAACGGCCGTCCGGCGCACAGGTTGATGAACGCCGCCCACTGCGCCGCGCCGTGCATGAGCGGTGCGGCCGTCATCGATCCCGGCCCGTCGGGACGAGACCGCTCGACGATCTCGTCCAGGCTGGTCACCATTTCGCCGGTGCCGTAGGTCCGGCCGCCCATGGCGTTCATGTAGATGTCGTGCTGGCGCCACAGCACCGCCTTGGGCATCCCGGTGGTGCCGCCGGTGTAGAGCACGTACAGGTCGTCGGGCGACACCGCGATGTCGAGCGGCTCGTCGGGCGTCGACGCCAGCAGCTCCTCGTAGCGCACCGCCCCGGGGAGTGGGGCGTTTCCGGACCCGTCGTCGACGTGGATCAGCCGCATCGGCGCCAGCCGGCCCGTGCCCAGCACCGCGGCCAGCGTCGGGGCGAACCGCGCGTGGTACATGACGGCGTCGGCGGAGGCGTTGTCGAGCAGGTACACCAGCTCGTCGGCGACGTAGCGGTAGTTGACGTTGAACGGCGCGACCCGCGCCAGGTAGGCGCCGAGCATGGCCTCGAGGAACTCGTTGCAGTTGGCCATGTACAGGCCCAGGTGGCTCTGGCCGGATTCGTGGGCCGCCAGCTCGGCGCGTTCCCGGCGCACGCCCAGCCCCCACGAATGCAGCGCGCGGGCGAACCGGCGGGCACGCTCGTGGGTCTGGGCGAAGGTGAAGCGCCGGTCCCCGAACACGATGCAGTCCCGGTCGGGGTTGGCCTCGGCCACCGCCGAGAACACCTGGGCGAGATTGAATTCCACGGGGTCTCCTGCCGCCGGCCGGTCGGTGCGGCGCGTGCCAGGGCCACGCTACAGCGCATTACTGCGCGCATCGGCCTGTCGTCGGGCATCCTTGACCAATGGACGTTCAGGCCTTGCTGCACGCGGTCCCGCCGCTCGCGGTCTACCTCGTCGTCGGCGGCGTGGTCGGGATCGAGAGCCTGGGCGTTCCCCTGCCCGGCGAGATCGTCCTGGTCAGCGCGGCCCTGATGTCCTCGCAGCACGACCTGGCCGTCAACCCGGTCGGCGTCGGCGCCGCCGCCGTCATCGGCGCCGTCGTCGGCGACTCGATCGGCTACAGCATCGGGCGCCGGTTCGGCCTGCCGCTGTTCGACAAGCTCGGCCGGCGTTTCCCGAAACACTTCGGCCCCGGGCACGTCGCGCTGGCCGAAAAGCTGTTCAACCGCTGGGGCGTTCGGGCGGTGTTCTTCGGTCGTTTCATCGCGCTGCTGCGGATATTCGCCGGGCCGCTGGCCGGCGCGCTGAAGATGCACTATCAGCGCTTCCTGGCGGCCAACGTGTCCGGCGCCATCTGCTGGGCCGGCGGCACCACCGCGCTGGTCTACTTCGCCGGGATGGCCGCCGAACGATGGCTGGAGCGGTTCTCCTGGATCGCGCTCGTCGTCGCCGTCGTCGTCGGCCTCGCCGCGGCAATCCTGTTGCGCGAGCGCACATCCCGCGCGATCGCCGAACTCGAGGCCGAGCACGAGCGCAAGGCACGAGAGACCGCCGCCGACGCCGCGTGAACCCTCCGCGGACTAGCCGACCGCCTCACCGGTGTCCAGCGCCGGCCGGTGCTCCTCGATGAGGGTGCGCGCCATCTTCTGGGCGCGCCGGGCGGCCTCGGGATCACCCACGGCGGCGAGGATGATGGCGCCCTTCATCAAGATGTGCCAGGACCACGCGAAGTCCTCGATGTCGGACAGGCCCGCCGCGATGGCGCGCTGGCGGACGATGTCGCGGACGTTGTCGATGTGGGCGACGCTGGCCCGGCCGGCCGGGTGATCCGCGCCCAGCTCGAGCAGCACGTTGATGAACGAGCAGCCCTCGTAGCCGTCGCGCAGCTGAAACCAGTCGTGCATGACGTCGAAGATCGCCAGCAGCTGTTCCTCGGGCGTGGCGCCCCGCTCGCGTGACTGCGCCTCGATCAGGCCGTGGGTCCAGAGCTCTTCGCGGCGCTGCAGCACGGCCAGCACGAGGTCGTTCTTGGTCGGGAAGTGGCGGTAGAGCGTGGCCCTGGCGACGCCGGCCCGCTCGATCACCTCTTCGGTGCCGACCGCGCGGATCCCACGCCTGCTGAACAGCTCGTATGCAGCACTCAAGATGCGTTCACGGGCCGGCGCGGCGGGTGTCCCGACATCGGGTGTTGTCATGACCCGACTTACGATACTCATAGGCCGCGACCAGTAGACAGACAGCCCTGTCTCGTTATACAAATGAGATTCGCACTTCGCGAAAGTCTGTCTTCAGACTGCAGGACGGGCATCCATCCCAGCGCCGCGGCGCCGGTCGATTAGGAGTCCACCATGAGTCCGGTCATCGCAGAACCCCTGTCCCCCCACCTGATGCTCAGCGCGCGGCTCGTCTACGAGCTGGGCGACCCGCACAGCACGCTGCGGGCCACCACCGATCGGTTCGGCGCCGCGGTGCTCATCAACGCCGGCGGCGAGATCGACGCCTGCAACGAGCGCACCTGGCGCCGCCTGGTCACCGAGGCCGGCGCCGTGGTGACCCCGCCCGGGCACCTCGTCGTCGACGTCACCGGCCTGGACTTCATGGGCTGCTGCGCGTTCGCGGTGCTGGCCGAGCAGGCGCAGCAGTGCCATCGCCGCGGCTTCGAACTGCGGCTGGTCAGCCGCCAGCCCGTCGTCGCCCGGATCGTGGACGCGTGCGGGCTCGGCGCCCTGCTGCCCATCTACCCGACCGCGGACTCCGCGCTCGCGGACGGCAGCCGCTGGTGAGCTGACGCCGCGGGTCACACGGTGAGCAGGCGGTACAGCCCGATGAGGCCCACCACGACGATGGTGGAGCGCAATGCATTTGGTGACAGGCGGCGCCCGTAGCGCGCGCCCAGCCACCCGCCCGCCAGCGAGCCCGCCGCGATGATCCCGGCCACCGTCCAGCTGATCCGGTCGAAGGCCACCAGCGTATAGCTCAGCGCCGCAACGACATTCACCACCAGCGTCAGCAGGTTCTTGGCCGCGTTCATGCGCTGCACCGATTCCGGCAGCAGCGCGCCCATCACGCCGACCAGCAGGATGCCCTGCGCCGCGGTGAAATAGCCGCCGTAGACACCGATGCCGAACGTGGCGAGCACCAGCACGGCCTTGCGCGCCGGCGTGATGTGCTCGGGCGGGCGGCCCGCCTCCTCGGCGCGCCGGCGCGCCCACGACTGGATCCGCGGCCCGAGCACCACCATCACCAGGGCCAGCACCAGCAGCACCGGCACCACCCGCGCGAACACCCGCGGGGGCAGATGCAGCAGCAGGAAGGCCCCGAGCCCCGCGCCGGCCAGCGACGCCGGGATCTGCCAGCGCAGCCGATCCCACTGGCCGCGCAGCTCGGCGCGATAGCCCCAGGTGCCCGACACGCTTCCCGCCACCAGGCCGACCGCGTTCGACATGGTCGACGTCACCGGCGGATAGCCGAGGGCCACCAGCGTCGGGAAGGTGATCAGCGTGCCCGACCCGACGAGCGCGTTGATCGCGCCGGCGGCAAACCCGGCCAGGCCGATCAACAGCAGGTGGGACGGCAGCACTCCCGGGGAGCTTAGTCGGCGTCAGATGCGCGGCGCCGCGGGTCCGCGATCCACGCCGGTGCGCAGCTTGACCGACGCCGAGTACGCGCGGGTGCGGAACCGCAGCACCGGGTCCTCGGAGGGCTCGATGCCGTCGGTGACGCGCATCGGGTCGAACACGACGATGTCGTCGCCGCGCTCGCGCTCGGTGTCCGGGCCGGTGATGTCGAGGGTGCCGACGGTGACGGTCTCGGTGCTCTGCCAGGGCGCCGAGGGGTCCACCGTCGAGTCCCTGGGTCCGGCGACCTGGACGCGGAAGTCGAACCGCACCGGCCCGCCCGCGAGGCGGGCGTTCAGCTCGTCGGCGAGAAAGTCGGGGCCCTTGCAGCGGGCGGCCGATGCCGCCAGGTATTCCTCCCCGGCGGTCGGGACCAGGTGGTAGCGAACGAATCTGGTGCTGCCGTCGGCGGCCGTCCAGCGGAAGGCGTGCAGCCCGTGGTATTCGACGGTGCCGTAGCTCGCTGGGATCCGGCCGGCGTCGCGCAGCAGCGGCAGCGCGCCGAGCAGCCGCGGGTGGGTGAGGAAGTGGCGCGCCATGCGCAGCGGCGCGGCCGGGCCCGGCCGCATCGCCTTGAGCAGGTCGACGAAGCCGTCCGGCGTGGCCGACAGGAACAGCCGGGCGGTCTGGGCCGAGACGTCGGTGGTGGAGCCGTCGGGCAGGGTGAACTTCACCGCCATCCCGCGCACGCCGGGCGAGTTGTCCGGCTGCGCCGGGTTTCCCGATCCGTTGGAGAAGCGGATCAGGGCCGGGACCGTCGAGCCGTCCAGATGCTTTGCGCGGGAAAGCAACGCCGCCTCGGGGGTCGCGGTGAAGGTGCCGCGGTACAGCGTGCCCTTCGCGTGCAACGCCCGACAGCCCGGCTGCGCTCCCCCGGTGCCCCGGATCGCCTCGATCGCGTCGTCGGGAGAGACCGGATCGCCCATTGCCGAATCCTAAAAGCTCACTGGGGCAAACCGAAGAGTTTGACGACCCCGTGATCGCGGCCCGCCGTGTAGCCGCCGTCGACGGCGATCGCCTGGCCGGTCACGAAGGAGGCGTCGGGCGACAGCAGGAAGGCCGCCATGGCCGCGACCTCCTCCGGCCGGCCGAGGCGTTGCAGGGCATGCTCCGCGGTGATCGAGGCCAGCGGGCCCTCCATCCCCGGCAGGCCGAAAATGCTTTGGGCCATTGGTGTTTCGATGAAGCCGGGACAGATCGCGTTGGCCCGGATGCCGCTGGGCCCATAGTCGAGCGCGATGTTCTTGGTGAGCAACACGACGCCGCCCTTGGCCGCGTTGTACGAGCTGCCGCCCGCCGTGCCCTCCAAACCCTCGATGCTGGCGACGGTCACGATCGACCCCCGCTCGCCGTCGACGCGTTCCTGCCCGATCATCCGGGCCAGCGCGGCCTTGGCCACCAGGAACGTGCCGGTCAGGTTGATTCCGATCACCCGGTCCCACTCGGCGCGGTCGAGCAGGTGAACGGGGCCGCCCCCGGCGACGCCGGCGGCGTGGAAGACCCCGTCCAGGCGGTCGGGCACCGCGTCGAACACGGCGGCGATCGCGGCCTCGTCGGTCACGTCGGCCGTCACGAACCTGAACTCGGGACGGTTGAGCTCGGGTAGGTCCGGCGGGGGCGCCAGGTCGGCGCCGACGACGGTGCCGCCCTCGGCGAGCAGGCGCCTCGCGGTGGCCAGGCCGATGCCCGACGCCGCGCCGGTCACCACGAACGTGCGGTCACTACTCGCCATGTCGGATCCTTCGTCGTAAGTTGTGCCGCAGCAATGTTGACACACCGCATAGGCTCGAGTCAGCGAACGCCCACCACCAAGGGCGCCGACCACGCATGCGGAGAACCAATCACTGTGGTGCACAACGGGTTACGAGAGCGTGGCGAGCGGCGGCGGCCCATCCCCGTCGCCGCCGTCGTCGCGGCGGCCATCCTCGTCGCCGCCACACCCACAACGGCGCGGATCGTGCTCACCTCGGCCGACGCGATCGCGATCGCCCAGGGCGTCTGGATCACCCCCGCGCCCGGCTGGACGCTCGGAAACCGGGGCCCGAATTGGGTGGCGCTCAACAACGCCGACACCAGCGCGCAGCTGCGGGTCACGGTCAAACCGGCCCCGGGACTGGACGCCGCCGCGGTGCTGCAGTCCGACATCGATCAGTTCACCAACTCGGCATCGGCCATCCTGGGCAACGTGCAGACCCTGGGCGCGCCCGGCACCAAGGCGCTGCAGGGCGGGAAGTTCCAGCAGGAGGCCTTCACCGATTACACCGCCGACGTGTTGACGCAGCAGGGCGCCATCCCCGTCATCGGCACGTTCAGCGAGCTGCTCAACACCTCGAACGGGCAGTCGGCCTTCGTCGACTTCAGGCAGGGCGGCAACGCGACGGCCCAGGCCGCCGGCGACGGCGCGGCGATGATCGATTCCATGCTCTGATCGCGCTCTGATTGCCCGGCGCCCTCGGGCGCGCCGTAGCGTGGGGGGCTATGGAGACCGCCACCGACACCGCGGAGACGCTCGCCGGATTCGTCGAGCGACACGCGCAGCGCAGGCCCGACGGCATCGCGATTCGCTACGGGGACCAGAGGTGGTCGTGGGACGACTGGGCGTCGCGGATTCGCCGCGCGGCCGGGGCGCTGCGCGACGCCGGCGTTCGGCGCGGCCACGGCGTGGCGTTCCTGGACAAGAACCACCCGGCCTGCCTGGAGGTCCTCTTCGCCGCCGCGTCCATCGGCGCGGTGACCACGGTCGTCAACTGGCGCGTGATCGGGGACGAACTGGTCCACGTCCTCGACGACTGCGGCGCCCGGTTGCTGTTCGTCGGGGCCGAACTGTGGCCCGCCGTCGAGCCGGCCGCCGCCCGGGTCCCGGGTCTGGAGCGCGTCGTGGTGGTGGGCGGCGACGGCGACGAGTACGAATCCCTGCTCGCCGCAGCGCCACCCGCGCCGACCGACGCCGACGTCGCCGGCGACGAGACCGCGTTGGTGATCTACAGCTCGGGCACCACGGGACGGCCGAAGGGCGTCCTGCTGAGCCAACGCGCGCTGGTCAACCACTCGGCGAACCTCGCCCCGGCGTTTCCGTTCGGCGACGGGGACGCAAACCTGGTGGCGATGCCGTTGTTTCACGTCGGCGGAATCGGATACGCGCTTTTCGGCATCAGGGCGGGGGTGCCGACCATCATGACGCGCGAGCCCGACGCGGCGGCCCTGATCGGGGCGATGCGCGCCGGCGCGACGCACGCGTTCCTGGTGCCCCCGGTGATCGCCCGGTTCCTGGACGCCGGCGAGGCCGCGAGCGCGGCGCTGTCGGGCCTGAGCCACCTGGTGTACGGGGCCGCGCCCATGCCGCTGCCGTTGCTGCATCGGGCGCTCGCGACGTGGCCGGACACGAATTTCGTGCAGGTGTACGGGCAGACCGAACTGTGCGGCGCGGTCACCGCCCTGACCGACGCCGACCACCGCGACGCGGCCCGGCCCGGCTTGCAGCTGTCGGCCGGAAAGGCGGTGCTGGGCACCGAGATTCGGGTCGTCGATCCCGACACGGGCGACACGCTGCCCGCCGGGGAGCCGGGCGAGATCTGGGTGCGAAGCAACCAGAACATGACCGGCTACCTGAACCGCCCGGAGGCCACCGCCCACACGATCACCGCCGACGACTGGGTGCGCACCGGCGACATCGGCCGCCTCGACGCCGAGGGCTACGTCTACATCGAGGACCGGCTGAAGGACATGATCATCACCGGCGGCGAGAACGTGTACGGCCCCGAGGTGGAAAGCGTGCTCATCGAGCATCCCGCCGTCGCCGACGCCGCGATCATCGGTGTGCCCGATGACTACTGGGGCGAATCCGTGAAGGCGATCCTGGTGGCCACCGACGAGGTCGACCCCGGCGAGATCATCGAGTTCTGCCGCCGGCATCTGGCTGCCTACAAATGCCCGCGAACCGTCGACTTCGTCCCGGAGCTGCCCCGCAACCCGAGCGGGAAGATCCTCAAAACCCAGCTGCGCGAACCGTATTGGGCAGGCCGCGCGCGGAAGGTGTGAGTGCCTTTATAGCCGTCCCTCGACCCGCAGTTCCGGATGCACCCAATCGGGCGAGCGGCGCTCCTTGAACGCGCGGAAGCCCTCCCTCGCCTCGGCGTCGGACAGGCTGGCGGTCATGCCGATGCGGTCGTAGAGGCCGAGGTAGTTGTCGATGCTGGACTTGATGACGCCGCGGGCGCGCGGCGCAGTCCGGCAGGCCTGCGCCAGCAGATCCTTCGCCGCGGCGAGCAGGCCGTCGTGGGGCACGACCCTGGTCACCAGACCCCAGTCGAGGGCCTCGGCGGCGGTGAGCACCCGCCCGGTGAACATGAGGTCGCGGGTGCGCACCGGCCCGATGACACGCGCGAGCATCTGGCTGTAGTAGGTGTCGGCGTAGCCGCGGAACAGCTCGGGCACCCGGAAGGTGGCCCGCTCGCTGACCACCGACAGGTCGCTGCACAACGCGATCTGCATGCCGCCGCCCTGGCACAGCCCGTTCACCGCGGACACGATGGGCTTGGCCGAGGTGCGGACCGCGTCGAACGGCGTGACGTCCATGCCCAGCGCCGACCCGAAGGTGATCCAGTCGTCGGCGCCACCCCCGCCGCCCATGTCGCCGCCCGGGGCGAAGACGTCCCCGGTTCCGGTGATCAGCAGGCCGGCCAGATCCGGGTCCTCGTTGAGACGTCCTACGGCATAACGGATTCCGAAGTACATCGCCGGCGTCATGGCGTTACGGGCGTCCGGGCGGTCGATCGTGCACACCGCGATCGGCCCCTGGCGATCGAACGAAAGATACGGGGTGCCCAGCCAATCGCCTTCCGGCGGGCGCGGGCTGGTCTGCGGGTTCTGCGTCACGGGACTCCTCTCGCGGCGGCGCCGTTGGCCGCGCCCGCCGTCGGCTCGCTACTGTAGCGCTTACAGTATGCGGTGGGCTCGCCCGGCTATAGGTACGGCAGCGTGGCCGCCTCGGTGGTCTCGGAAGCGTTGTCGATCAGGTTGCGAAGTTTGTCCTGAAGTGTCGTCGTCGCCTCGCCCACGGGTTTGTCGCAAAACCGGCAGTGCACTTTGAACTGAGGCTGGTCGCCTTCGTCCGGCCAGAACCGCCGCGGCCCAACCTGGGCTCCCGGGTCGTAGACGATCTGCTGATGCGGGGCCTCCTTGAGAACCCTGCCCACGGCGTGCATTTGCGGGCATTCGAGTTTCAGGATGCCGATGCCCTCTTGGTTGCCTGCCATCGTCCACCGTCCTTGGGTCTGGTGCGTCGCGCCCGCCCATTGTCGCCCGAGAGCAGCGGCGGCAAGCCCGCGGTATGTCTATAACAGTTCTGTTATACTTTTGCCATGGCGGGCTATGGGGCGGATCTCATCCACGAAGCCCGCCGGCGCGCGGGACTCTCGCAGGCAGAACTTGCCGCCCGCGCCGGCACCGCCCAACCGGCCATTGCCCGATGGGAATCAGGGGGCACCGCGGTGAGCCTCGATGACGTGATGCGCCTGGTGCGGCTCTGCGGATTCGACTTGGAACTGCACCTGGTGCCGCGCGATGACAGCGATCTCGCTCAGGCCGCCCGTCTTGCGTCGTTGTCGGGCCAGGAGCGCCTGGCGCGCCATGACCGCCTGACACGCCAGCTCAGCGAATTGCGCCAACACAGTCAGGGCTGATGTGGAACTCGACCTGCCCACCCTGTTCGAGGTGTTGCACCGGCACCGCGTGACCTATGTTCTGATCGGCGGGCTTGCCGCGGTCTACCACGGCTCACCATTTCCCACCGAAGATGCCGACATCACCCCGGAGCCCGGCCGCCGCAACCTCGTTCGCCTGAGCGCCGCACTCAGGGAGCTCAATGCGCGGGTTCGGACTGAAGCTGCCCCCGAGGGCCTGCCATTCGCTTGCGATGAGCAGGCGCTGGCGGCGGAAACGTGGAACCTGGTCACTGACGCCGGCGACCTCGACATCTCGTTTCAGCCGGCGGGAACACACGGCTACCGGGATCTGCACCGCGACGCCACCTCAGCCGAAATCTACGATGTCACAGTCGAGATCGCGTCACTTCGTGATGTGATCCGGTCCAAGCAGGCAGCGAACCGTCCCAAGGATCAACGAGTGCTGCCAACGCTGCGAGAGATATTGGCTCACCGAAAAACTGATGAAACTCCTGCATGAACGTGAGTGGCTCCGGCTGGGAACCCTCAGAGCGTCAGTACCCGTCATACAGTCTAGAATAGTTGTATGACGACGATGGTTAGCTTTCGCGTCGACGACGAGGACGCGGCCGCGATCGAGCAGTGGGCCCATCGATTGCATGTCGACCGGTCGGAGCTTCTTCGCGAGGCACTACGACGCCACCTGGCCGAGCTCACGGCAGACGATGAAGTGCACGCGTACGTCGAGCAGCCCGTGACGGATGATGAGAAGGCGCTCGCCGAGATCGCCGATTGGGGGCCGGCCGAGGACTGGGCTGACTGGGCCGATGCGGCGCGGTGAATTGTGGTTCGCCGCGACGCCCGACGGCGATCGGCCTGTGCTCATTCTCACCAGAGATCCGGTTGCCGATCGGATCGGCGCGGTAGTCGTAGCCGCGTTGACGCGCACCCGCAGGGGGCTAGTGTCCGAGTTGGCACTGACCGCCGCCGACGACGGCGTGCCAAGCGATTGCGTCGTCAATTTCGACAACATTCATACGTTGCCGCGCACGGCGTTTCGACGCCGGATCGTTCGTTTGCCTGCGGCGCGGGTGCACCAGGTGTGTCGGACACTTCGAGCAGCCACCGGCTGCTGAAACGTCACTGCCTGCAGTGATAGTGGTGGTCCCGGCTGGGATCGAACCAGCGACCTTCCGCGTGTGAAGCGGACGCTCTCCCACTGAGCCACGGGACCGGCGCCGAGAGGCGAACGACGTCGAAGGGTAGCACGCGTGGGGCGTCGCCAACCGCTAGATGCCGGTGCCGGGGCGGGGCGATAGCCTGGACACGGCGCGCGCCGAGAGATTTGTGTGGGCCCGCTTACGTGGACTATCGTCGTGCTTCGCACCGGGCGACGATCTCGTCCGTTGCGCGCGGATGTAGCGCAGTTGGTAGCGCATCACCTTGCCAAGGTGAGGGTCGCGGGTTCGAATCCCGTCATCCGCTCGAAGGTGCAAGTGGCATCAACCCCAGCGGTGGAGTGGCCGAGTGGTGAGGCAACGGCCTGCAAAGCCGTGCACACGGGTTCGATTCCCGTCTCCACCTCCAATTCTTTTGACCGGGCGCGGTTAGCTCAGCGGGAGAGCGCTTCCCTGACACGGAAGAGGTCGCTGGTTCAATCCCAGTACCGCGCACCAGGATTGGTTTATTCGCCCAGGACGGCAAATTTCAGCCACAGGTGCTTCTTGATCGCGTGCATGTGAGCTAACCCCACGACTATCGAAGCGCTGAGTGCGCCACCGGAAAGCCCCACCAGCAATGCGATCAACACCTTATGTTGAGGCGCAAAGTCCCATCGTTGGAAAATCGGCGCGGCCAATCCCTCGTAGAGTCCTACCAGAACAGCAAAAGACATAATTGGAAACTTGGCCAACAACAATCGTTGTTCTGTGGTGGTTAGTTGGATTCCCAGGAACGGCACGATGCTTGCAGTTAGCAGGTAAACGAAGCCGATGACCACGATGCTCCCCGCGGCAGAGACAAATCCAAACAGCACCAAATTCACCGTCATGGGAAATACCAACAGGCGGCCGATGCATTGCTGTATCCAGAAGATAACCGCCAACAGCAGGCCGCCCCACAGCGCGGCAACCAATGGGCGGGACACCCGCAGAACCGGCGCATTATTGAGCCGAACTTGCAGCCTGCGAAAGACGATATGGTTGAGCAGTAGACAAACTATCGATGCCCCGATAAACCCTATGGCTAACCCAAATACACCATTGATCATCAATCTATGCCCAAACGAGACGACCTTCGCGGTGGCCGTCGCAGCGTGAGCGGTTGGTTTTGCGTGGGGTCCGCTTTGCAGAAACAAAGGCACCAGCGGAACTGTGATCCCTTCCAAGAGCGCGAGTAGCCAGACCAAATGCCAGGAGACGTTGACGTCGACTTTTAAACACCGCTCCTGCATAGGTCTCCTGTCGCCCGCGTTGGGCGTCGCGTGGTCGCTCGGCATCGCGTAGTCGCTGACGACGCAGCCTACCGACGGCTTGTCCCAACCGGCGTGCGAACAGTAAATCGACGACGCACGTGTCGGCGGTTTTGGGTTGCCTGCCCCGACCCCGAAATTGCACGAGGTGAAGGAGTCCGACTGCGCGACCCACCCCAATTAGGCCGCCACACCGTGTCGACGAAAACGGTTACCCGGTTCCGCGCTACGTATTGATTTACGACGCCATGCAGTCAGCGTCGTTGTGGATTGTCAGTGACCGATTTACGCGCAGGTCACCGTGCCGGGTATCGCACCGCTGCAACCACTTAGGGTGCATCCCGTCGATCCCAGCAAAACCGCGACAAGCGTCACCGCCGCCGCGCCAGCTTTGACCATCCGCCGCTTGCTGCCCTTAGCGTTCATCGCAAATGCCTTTCACGTTGTACACGAGTGCAACACCAACGATTGATGCTACCGCGATTGCCCGGTAAGCGGAATAACGTTGGAGCACTTTAGCGGCGGTACTCTGGGTGCGCCCAATATCGTGCGCGCACCGGCGGGAGGCGCCTGAGTAGAAGGTGACACGGCTGAGGATCGTTACGAAAGTCGCCGCCGTCGGGCTGGCCGCCTCGGCCTTTCTCGTCGGCCCGGGCGTGGCCACGGCCGACAGCGACCAGGAGAAGGAGGCGTGCCAGCTGATGGACGACCCAACCGGCCCCCAATTGGGTTACGCGCCAGCCGAATACGCCTTCATGCTGCTGCGCGCCAAGATGTCCGCCGAGAAGGCGCGGGTTGTCATGTCCGAGGCCGCCCAGGACTTCTGCCCCAATCACATAACCGACCTGCCGGCCGGCTGGCGGTAAAACGCAAATCGCTATTTTCAGTCGGCGACCATGAGGGACGCAGCGAGCGTATAAGCACGGACGGCGGTCGCCAATCTCAGCCGCGACCCGTTGAATCGAGCCCAGCCAAACGAGGCGTCGATCAATAGGTCGGCGAAACGGGCCAACTCCCGGTCCTCCGGCGGGTTGTCGGCCGCCGCGATGGCGGCCCTGCACAATTGGCCGGGGTCGACGCTATCTCCCCTGACAACCGCGTCCGCGAGCGCGATCAATTCCGTAGTGCTATCCACTTTTCTCCCGTTTTATCCGGACGCAGTAAAGACCCTTTGCCCCCAATACTTGGGTCGCCGGCATGGCCTAAGCCGACGACGCCAGCCGTCCATGTTACCAACGATACAAATGTGATTTTTGAAACAATAGTCACTATTGGGAAACAAGTGACTCACGTCGCGAGCGCGATGCCGGGGCCGGCCAGGTGTGAGCTCAGGGTTTTCAGTGTGAGCCCAGGGCTTTCAGTGTGAGCCCAGGGCTTTCAAAGTGAGCCCACACGCAACGCCGTGGACTCACGGTCAAATCTGGGGACGGCGCCACAGGCCGTCAAGAATTTATTGAGAAACCATAAAGGTCCGGTGCCGATTCTGTTGCAGACGCAAACAGCGTCCAACACAACACATCAGCACAAGGAGTACCCCAATGTTCACTGGCCGCTTCGCAACCTCGGTGGCCTCCACCACCCTCACCGCCGCCGCCCTCGGCCTGGCCGCGCTCGGCTTCGCCGGCACCGCGGGCGCCAGCTCGCTCGACGACGCATTCCTTGCCCAGCTGCAGGCCGACGGAATCACGCCGCCCAGCGCGGCGCGCGCCATCAGCGATGGACACGCCGTCTGCAAGGCACTCGATAACGGCCACTCAAGCCAGGAGGTCATCAGCGCGGTGGCCCAGTCGACGGGCCTGAGCGGCAAGGGCGCCAAGACGTTCGCGATCGACGCCGCTGCCGCCTACTGCCCGCAGTACGTCACGTCCACCTGACACGCATTACCTTCCGCGAAATCGCTCCCAGACGGGCCGGCGCCGTCGCTCCCGGCGGCGCCAACGGCCCCGGATGGTCAGCGCCCCAGGGCGGTGTCTTGGCCAAAGCGGGCGAGCTCGTTGGGGCAGTACGCCTCCGCCGCGATCGCCGTGAACTTTGCCGCACCGTTGCCCGCGAATCCCGGGTTGGCCTGCTCCAGGTTCTTGACGACGTCCACGCCGGCCATTCCCCCGTTGACCAGATCGCACACCTTCTTGCCGGCCGCCACCGCGCGCTCGGGATCCTGATAGGTCAGCCCGGCCTGTTGGAGCGCGACCAGGAAGGATTGGTCGTTGCCGGCGTCGGTGTCGTCGGCGCGCGCCGGCGCGGCCGTAGCAATCAGGGCGACGACGCTCAACAGCATCGGCAGAAGTCTCATAGCTCCCCGATTCTCGCAGAGGCCGGGCGGGCGACGCGAGTCCGGATCGTGTTATCTAGGACGCCGTGGCTGCCATCATCGTTCTCGACGTCTTCGCCGGCATCATCGCCGTGCTCGGGTTGGTCGTACTCGCGAATCGGCCACGGGCACAGCACAACAAACCGCACGCCGACGGCGTCGTGATGGTCATCGATCGGCTCGCGCCGCGCCGCAAGAACCTCGCCCGGCTCGAGGTGCGGCTGCGGATGGCGGGACCGGTCGTGCGCTACGAGGTGGGGCTGGACCTCGAGGCCGACGGCAACCGGTTCGACGTGTCGACGCCCAAACCCGCGATACGCCCGTCGATGGGCTGCGACGACGAGGAAATGTCGTGGGGTTTCGAGGTTGCCGAGGAGGACCTGGACCGAGTCTGGTTGATCGCCAGCTGGATTGAGGCTCGCGGCGCCATGCGAATGGCGGCGCTCGCGTGGAATTTGGGCACGCCGGACGTCTACGAGTGGAAGTGGGCCGCCGATCGGCGGCTCTCGCGGGCCGGCCACTGGCGCAAGCGGCGATCCGTCACGACGCCCCCGCGCACCGTTCCCGGCCTGGGGCCGCTGGAGCTGGGCCGGGCGCCCGGCCGTTAAGACGGGGTGTCGGGGCTGGCCGAGCTGGTGGCCGAGACCGCGTCCGGGCAGTACGCGTTGGCGGCGATCGCCGCGAACTTGCTGGCCTTGTCCGGGTTCAGCGATGCGTTCTTGGTCGTGAGCGTCTTGACGACGGTCGACATATCCGTGCCGCCGTTTACCTTGTCGCACACCCATTTACCCGCCCCGACGGCCGCATCCGGGTCGGAATAGCTGATGCCCGCCGCCTTGAGCGAGGCGATGAACGAGTCGTCGGTGCTGTCGGCGTACGCGGGCGCGGCCATGCCGATCATCGCGGCGCAGCTGGCCAGGGTCAGGAGTAGCTTCATGGCTCACAGATTCTCCCAGAGCGGGTTCCGGCCCGCATCTCGTGCGGCAAAGTGCGGAAAACCGGCAACGTCAACCCCTGGTTGACAACCCTGCCGTCGTCAACCTACCGTTGACGGCATGCCCGATCCCACGCCCATCTCCTATCCGGTCCGCCTCGACGAGATGATCGACGCCATCAAGCGGGTGCACACCGACGCGCTGGACCAACTGGCCGACGCGGTGCTGGCGGCCGAGCATCTGGGTGAGATCGCCGACCATCTGATCGGGCACTTCGTCGACCAGGCGCGCCGCTCGGGGGCCTCCTGGACCGACATCGGCAAGAGCATGGGCGTCACCAAGCAGGCCGCGCAGAAGCGGTTCGTCCCGAAGGCCGAGGCCACCACCCTCGACTTCGAGCAGGGCTTCGGGCGCTTCACCCCCCGGGCCCGCAGCGCCGTCGTCGCGGCCCAAAACGCCGCGCACGAGGCGGCCAACGACGAGATCACCCCGGACCACCTGCTGCTCGGCGTGCTCGGCGATCCGGGCGCGCTGGCCACGCTGCTGCTGCAAAGGCAGCAGGTTGACGTCGACGCGGTTCGTGCCTCCATGGAGCTGCCCCCGGCCACCGCCGAGCCGCCCGCGCTCGTCCCGTTCAGCGGCCCGGCGCGCAAGGTCCTCGAACTGACCTTCCGCGAGGCGCTTCGGCTCGGCCACAACTACATCGGCACCGAGCATCTGCTGCTGGCCCTGCTCGAACTCGAGGGCAGCTCTTCCGTTGAAGGGCCGCTGCACCGAGCCGGCGTCGACAAGGAACGCGTCCAGGTCGACCTGGCCGCCGCCCTCGAATCGCTGAGCAGCGGCAAGAAGGCCTCCCCTTCGCCATAGCGCGTGTGCAATCATGCGAAGATGCACCGCTGGCTGGTCGCCCTGTCCACCCTCCTCGTCGCCGCCGCGAGCCTGTCCGCACCGCGCGCGTGGGCCGGCGACGCACCGATCGGTCACATCGGCGACACCCTGCGGGTGAGCACCGATACCTATGTCGCCGACGTCACCGTCAGCAGCGTGACCCCCTGCAACCCGCCGCCCGGGTTCGGCTACACTCGCAGCGGCGTTCCGATCAAAAGCTTCCCCGGCAGCACCCCCAACCGCGCCGACGTGACGGTCCGCGCCATCCGGGTGCCCAACCCGTACATCATGGCCACCACCTTCAGCTTCGACGGGGTGACGCCGTTCGCCGACGCGTACAAGCCGCGGGCAACGGATGCGCCCGATGCGCTGGACAACGTGCTCGTGAACGCGCCCAACGGCGCGATCGTCCGCGGCGGCGTGTACTGGGACGCCTACCGCGACCCGGTCTCCAATGTCGTGCTGCTGGACAAGAAGACGGGCCAGCATCTCGCGCAGTGGAACCTCTGACGCTGCAGATCGACTGCGCCACAACGGATTCCGTCGACGAGCTGGCCGCGGTGGCCGCGCGCACCTTCCCGTTGGCGTGTCCGCCCTCGATGGCGCCGGAGGACATCGCGTCGTTCATCGACGACCACCTGTCGGCGGGGCGCTTCGCGGAGTATCTGGCCGACCCGCGGCGTGCGGTGCTCACCGCGCACCGCGACGGCCGAATTATCGGTTACGCCATGCTGATTCGCGACGACGACGAGGGCGCCACCGCCGAGCTGTCGAAGATGTATGTGCTGCCCGACTTTCACGGCGCCGGGGTCGCGACGGCGTTGATGGAACGCGCGCTGGCCGTCGCGGCCGACTGGGGCGTGCGCCGCATCTGGCTGGGCGTCAACCAGAAAAATCGACGCGCACAACGCTTCTACGCCAAGAGTGGCTTCGAGATCAACGGCACCAGGGTGTTTCGGGTGGGCGCCGGCCGCGAAGACGACTTCGTCATGGCCCGCGGGGTGCGGTCCACGAGGCGGGCCACCCGGCCGGACGCGGACCCGTGCATGCGGGAACTGTAGCGGCGTGCTGCAATCAAGCCCATGCCCCCGCTGACGCTTCTCGGGTCGACACGCGATCTCGACGAGAGCGAACTCCTCCAGCTGTACGCCTATCCCGACCAAACCTGGGTGCGGGCGAACTTCATCGCCAGCGTGGACGGCGGCGCCACCGCCGACGGCAAGACCGGCACGATGGCGGGGCCCGGCGACCGGTTCGTCTTCAACCTGCTGCGCGAGCTCGCCGACGTCATCGTGGTCGGCGCGGGCACGGTGCGCGTCGAGGGGTATTCGGGCGCGCAGCTGGGCGCCGCCCAGCGCCAGGGCCGGCAGGCCCGCGGGCAAAGCGAGCTCCCGCAGCTGGCGATCGTGACCAAGTCCGGTCGCCTCGACCGCGACATGGGGGTGTTCACCCGCACCGAGGTGCCCCCGCTGGTGTTGACCTGCACGGCGGCCGCCGACGAGACGCGCCGCACGCTGTCCGGTCTCGCCGAGGTGATCGACTGCTCGGGCAGCGATCCGGGCAAGGTCGACGAGGCCGCGCTGCTGGCGCTCCTCGGGACGCGCGGCATGCGCCGCGTCCTGACCGAGGGCGGCCCGATGCTGCTCGGCACATTCGTCCAGCGCGACCTGCTCGACGAGCTGTGCCTGACCATCGCGCCCTACCTGGTCGGCGGCCTGGCCCGGCGCATCGCGACCGGCCCGGGCCAATTGATGACCCGGATGCGCTGCGCGCACATCCTCGCCGACGACGCCGGCTACCTGTACACCCGCTACGTGAAGGCGTGAAAAAGCCGAAGCTACTGTGGTCGGCATGAGCCGGCTCAGCACGTCCGCCCCGATCCTGGTCGCGGTGAGCGTCGTGGTGGCCGGCTGCGTCCCGGGCCTGGGCGCGGACCCCCGGTTTGCCACCAACTCCGGCGCCCGCCCCCAGGGCGCGGCCACCAGCAAGCCGGCGCCGGCGGGCCCGCCGCCGATCGCGGCGCCCAAGAACGACCTGTCCTGGCACGACTGCACGTCGCAGCTCTTCAACGACGCGGCGCTGCGCCCCGCGCCGGGGATCCGGCTGGACTGCGCCAACTACGACGCCGACCTCGACCCGGTCAACGGCGGGTCGGGGACCGTGACCATCGGCGTGGTCCGCGCCCGGTCGGATCAGACCCCCAAGGACGCCGGCCCGCTGGTCTTCACCACCGGGTCCGACCTGCCGTCCTCGGCGCAGCTGCCGGTGTGGCTGTCCCAGGCGGGCGGTGACGTGCTGCAGACGCGTCCCATCGTGGCCGTCGACCGTCGCGGCATGGGCATGTCGAACCCGATCGACTGCCGGGATCACTTCGCCCGGCAGGCGATGCGCGACCAGGCGCAATTCCAGACCGGCGACGATCCCGTCGCCAACCTCTCCGACATCTCCAACACCGCGACCACCAACTGCACCGACGCCATCGGGCCGGGCGACGCGGCCTACGACAACGCGCACGCCGCCTCCGACATCGAGCGGCTGCGCAGCCTGTGGGACGTGCCCGCCGTCGCGCTGGTCGGCGTCGGCAACGGCGCCCAGGTGGCGCTGGCCTACGCCGCGTCGCGGCCCGACAAGGTCGCCCGATTGATCCTCGACTCGCCAATTGCCTTGGGGGTCAACGCCGAGGCGGCCGCCGAGCAACAGGTCAAGGGCCAGCAGGCCGCGCTGGACGCGTTCGCCGCGCAGTGCCTGGCGGTGAACTGCGCGCTGGGCCCCGACCCGAAGGGCGCCGTCGGCACGCTGCTGGCCGACGCCCGCGCGGGCAAGGGGCCCGGCGGCGCGTCGGTGGCCCAGGTCGCCAACGCCATCACCGTCGCGCTGGGCTTCCCCTCCGGCGGCCGCGTCGGCGCCACCACCAGCCTGGCCAACGCGCTGGCGGCGGCCCGCTCGGGCGACGCCAACCAGCTGAACAGCCTGATCAACCACGCCGACGCCACCCAGGACTCCGACGGCCAGTTCGTCAACTCCTGCAGCGACGCGATCAACCGCCCCACCCCGGACCGGGTTCGCGAACTGGTCGTGGCGTGGGGGAAGCTCTACCCGCAGTTCGGCACGGTCGCCGCGCTCAACTTGGTCAAATGCGTGCACTGGCCGACGGGTTCGCCGCCGGCACCGCCGAAGAAGCTCAAGCTCGACGTCCTGCTGGCGGGCGTGCAGAACGACCCGATCGTGGGCAGCGAGGGTATCGCCGCGACCGCGGCCACCATCATCAACGCCAACGCCGCCAGCAAGCGGGTGATGTGGCAGGGCATCGGCCACGGCGCCAGCATCTACTCGCCGTGTGCGGTCCCGCCGCTGATCGGCTATCTCAACAGCGGCAAGCTGCCCGGAACCGACACCTACTGCCCCGCCTGATAGTTGGGCCCGCCCGGCCGGTGTACGGTGCGCTGGTGACCGCGCTCCTGGACGCATTCCGCGACGCTTTCCGCCCCCGCACCGGCGCACCGAGCACCGCGACGATATTGCGGTCGGCGCTGTGGCCGGTGGCCATCCTGTCGGTGCTGCACCGCAGCATCGTGGTCACCACCAACGGCAACATCACCGACGACTTCAAGCCGGTCTACCGCGCGGTGCTGAACTTCCGACACGGCTGGGACATCTACAACGAGCACTTCGACTACGTCGACCCGCACTACCTGTATCCGCCGGGCGGCACGCTGCTGATGGCGCCGTTCGGATACCTGCCGTTCGCGCCGTCGCGCTACCTGTTCATCCTGATCAACACCGTGGCCATCCTGATCGCCTGGTACCTGTTGCTGCGGCTGTTCAACTACACGCTGTCCTCGGTGGCCGCCCCCGCCCTGCTGCTGGCCATGTTCTGCACCGAGACCGTGACCAATTCGCTGGTGTTCACCAACGTCAACGGCTGCGTGCTGCTGGCCGAGATGCTGTTCCTGCGGTGGCTGCTGGACGGCTCCGAAACCAACCGGGTGGGTCATCAATGGTGGGCCGGCGCGGCGATCGGGCTGACGCTGGTGGTCAAGCCCCTGCTGCTGCCGCTGCTGTTGCTGCCGCTGCTCAACCGGCAGTGGCGGGCGGTGGTGGCCGCCGTCGTCGTTCCGGTGGTGTTCAACGTGGCCGCGTGGCCGTTGGTCAGCGACCCGATGGACTTCGTCACCCGCACCGTGCCGTACATCCGCAGCACCCGCGACTACTTCAACAGCTCCATCGGCGGCAACGGGGTCTATTTCGGCCTGCCCACGTGGCTGATCGTGTTCATGCGAATCCTGTTCACGCTGATCGCGATCGGCGCCCTGTGGCTGCTGTACCGCTACTACCGCACCCGCGACCCGCGGTTCTGGTTCACCAACTCGGCGGGGGTGCTGCTGCTGTGGTCGTGGCTGGCGCTGCCGCTGGCGCAGGGCTACTACTCGATGATGTTGTTCCCGTTCCTGATGACGGTGGTGCTGCCGAATTCGCTGATCCGCAGCTGGCCGGCGTGGCTGGGGATCTACGGCTTCATGACGCTGGACCGCTGGCTGCTGTTCAACTGGATGAGATACGGCCGCGCCCTGGAATACCTGAAGATCACCTACGGCTGGTCGCTGCTGCTGATCGTGGTGTTCAGCGTCCTGTACTTCCGGTATTCCGACGCCAAGGCCGAGGACCGGCTGGACGGCGGCATCGATCCGGCGTGGCTGACGGCCGAGCGGCAGCGCGCTAGCGTGGATGCATCGGCGCCAGCGACGATGCAGAGCGAAGCGATGAGGAGGAGTGGCGCAAATTGACAGGGCCCAAGCTGCAACTGACCGACGACGAGTGGCGTCAGAAGCTCACGCCCGAGGAGTTTCAGGTGCTCCGTCGCGCGGGGACCGAGCGGCCGTTCACCGGTGAGTACACCGACACCAAAACCGAAGGCGTCTACCAGTGCCGGGCCTGCGGTGCCGAATTGTTCCGCAGCACAGAGAAATTCGAGTCGCACTGCGGCTGGCCGTCGTTCTTCGACCCGGCGAACTCCGACGCGGTGGTCCTGCGTCCCGACCATTCGATGGGGACGACGCGCACCGAGGTGCTGTGCGCCAACTGCCACAGCCACCTGGGTCACGTGTTCACCGGCGAGGGTTATCCGACGCCGACCGATCAGCGGTATTGCATCAACTCGATCTCGCTGAGGTTAGTCCCGGCCCAATAGCGCCGCGAAACTGTATTCCACGACGGCGCTACTCGCGAAACGCGTCGCCAGTTACAGTCTCGCGGCGAATGGGGTCAGACCCGCGTGGCGTGCACTTCCCAGAACGGGGCGTGCACCCGGCCGCCCTCCAGCCACGGCTCCATCGCCCGGAACCGGTCCAGCAGGTTCTGCGCCTGCTCGGCCATGTCGGGATTGCGCTGCGCCATCAGCTCGATGGTCTCGACGCTCATGTTGACCTGGTAGGTGGTGGTGCCCAGGTAGGTGATCTCCCAGCCGCCGACCGGCAGCACGTCGCGGAAATCGTCCTCGGACAACGACCGCATCATCTTGAAGCCGTTGACGTCGTGCTCGCCGAACTCGAACATGTAGAGCCGCGCTCCCGGCCTGGTGGCCCGGCGCAGCGCCTGCACATACGACTTCTGCAGTTCCTGGTCCGTGCTGAAGGTGTGGTAGAAGGCGCAGTCGATGACGGTGTCGAACCGGTTGTCCAGCCCGTCCAGCTTGGTCGCGTCGGCCTGCTGGAAGTTCACCGACACCCCGGCCTTCCGCGCGTTCTCCCGGGCCCGCTCCAGCGCGGCCGCCGACCCGTCGATCCCGGTTGCCGAGTAGCCCTTGGACGCGTAGTAGATCGCGTGGTGACCCGGACCGGTGCCCGGGTCGAGCACCTCGCCCTTGACCGCGCCCACGGCGACCAGCTGCTGGACCACCGGCTGCGGGCCGCCGATGTCCCACGGCGTGGCGGTGGGCAGGCCGTGCGAGCGCCGGTCGTCGCGGTACATCTGCTCGAACCGCTCGGGATCGGTCGGGTCGAATTGGGCCGTCATGGCAGCGCGTTCACCAGTTGCTCGACCGGCATCCGCGGACCGGTGAAAAACGGTGTCTCCGCGCGGGTGTGGCGCCGGGCGTCGGTGGCCCGCAGCTCGCGCATCAGGTCGACGATGCGGTCCAGCTCGGGCGCCTCGAAGGCCAGGATCCATTCGTAGTCGCCGAGCGCGAACGCCGGCACCGTGTTGGCCCGGACGTCCTTGTACCCGCGGGCGGCCATGCCGTGCTCGGCCAGCATGCGGCGGCGCTCCTCGTCGGGCAGCAGGTACCACTCGTAGGACCGCACGAACGGATACACGCAGATGTAGGCGCCGGGCTCCTCGCCGGCCAGGAACGCCGGGATGTGGCTCTTGTTGAACTCGGCCGGCCGGTGCAGCGCCACGGCGCTCCACACCGGCGAGCAGGCGCGGCCCAGCGTGGTGGTGCGCCGGAAGTCGGCGTAGGTGGCCTGCAGCGCCTCGACCCGCTCGGCGTGCGTCCAGATCATGAAGTCGGCGTCGGCCCGCAGGCCCGCCACGTCGTAGAGGCCGCGCACCACGACCCCGCGCTCCTCCTGTTGCTTCAAAAACCGGGCTGCCTCGTCGGTCACGGGGTCGCGTTGTTCACCGAGGACGCCGGGCCGCACCGCGAACACCGAGAACATGAGATAGCGAAGTTGCGAGTTCAGGGCGTCGTAGTCGAGTTTCGCGAGTTTGGCCATGAAACCTATCGTGCCACTTCCGCATCGAGCGCCTCGACCGCGCGCCCGGCCGCGCCGATACAAGCCGGCACACCGATGCCGTCCAGGTAGCTGCCGGCCACGGCGAGCCCCGGCGGCAGGCCGGCGCGGACCTCGGCGACCAGCTCGGCGTGGCCGGGCCCGTACTGGGGCATGGCGTCGATCCAGCGCCGGACGCGGGCGTCGACGGGGTCGACGGTCAGGCCGAACACGTCGGCCAGGTCGCTCACCGCCCAGGCCAGCAGCTCCTCATCGGAAGCGCTGGCCGCCACGTCGTCGCCGAACCGCCCGAAGGAGAGCCGCAGGAATTGGACGTCCCCGGCTATACCCCACTTGCGCCCCCATTTTTTGGATGACAGCGTGATCGCCTTGGCGTGCAACGGCTCTCGGCTGGCCACCAGCACGCCGGAGCACTCCGGGAACGGGGTGTCGGCGGGCACGGCCAGCGCCACCACCACCGACGACGCGCTGCCGATCCGGCCGGCGGCGGCGGAGCTGCGCGGGGCGACCTCGGCCACCAGGCGCGCCGCCCGCGGCGCGGGAACCGCGAGGATCACCGCGTCGGCGTCCCAAGAGGCGCCGCTGTCGTCGAGCAGGGCCCAGCCGCGGCCGGCCCGCTCGATCCGCTCCGCCGCGGCCCGGATCCAACGCGGCCGGCCGCGCCCGACGAGCTCGTCGACCAGCACCCGGTAGCCGCCGTCGATCGCCCCGAACACGGGCGCGCCGGTCGCCGGGGGCAACCCCCGCCGGACCGCGTCGGTCAGGCTGGGGGCGCCGCGGTCCAGCGCCGCCGCCACGCTGGGCGCGGCCGCGCGCAGCCCGATGGTCGCCGCCGAGCCCGCGTACACCCCGCCCAGCAGCGGGTCCACCGACCGGGCCACGGTCTGCTCGCCGAACCGGTCGCCCACCAGGTCGGCCACCGCGGGGTCGCCGCCCGGGCGCCAAGCGAACGTGCGGGAGGGTTCGGTGTCGATCCGCGCGAGCGTCGCGTCGTCGACCAATCCGGCCAGCGACGACGCCGACGACGGAATCCCGGCGACGGTGTCCGCCGGCAGCGGATGCAACTCCCGCCGGCTGTAGATCAGCGGCCGGGCGCCGGTGGTGGCCAGTTGGCGCCCCGACAGGCCCAGCTCGGCCAGCAGCGCCGGCACCTCGGGCCGGCGCCGCACGAACGCCTCGGCGCCCAGGTCCATCGGCCGCCCGGCGACCGGCTCGGTGCGCAGCACCCCGCCGAGCCGGTCGGCGGGATCGAACAGCGTGATGGCCGCGTCGTCACCGGCCGCCGCGCGCAGCCGGTAGGCCGCCGTCAAGCCCGAGATTCCGCCGCCCACAACGCAATACGAGCGTGGGCTCATAGCGAGTGGACCAGTGCTACCAGGTCGGTCAGCACGCCGGGATCGGTCTCCGGCAACACCCCGTGGCCGAGGTTGAAGACGTGACCCGCGGCGCCGGCGTCGACGGCACGGCGCCCGTCGTCGACGACGGCCCGCGCGGCGCGTTCCGTCACCGGCCACCCGGCCAGCAGCACCACCGGGTCGAGGTTGCCCTGCAACGCGGTCCCGGGCTCGACGCGGGCGGCGGCGTCGCTCAACGAGGTTCGCCAGTCCACCCCGACCACCGTCGCCGTGGCCGGCTTGAGGGCCGCCGACATCGCGCCCAGCAGCTCGGCGGTGCCGACCCCGAAGTGCGTCATCGGCACGCCGTGCTCGGCCAGCGCGGCGAACACCCGCGAGCTGTGCGGCAGCACGTATTGGCGGTAGTCGGCCAGCGACAGCGTCCCGGCCCACGAGTCGAACACCTGGATGGCGTCCACCCCGGCGCCGATCTGGCCGCGCAGGAACGCGATCGTGAGATCGGTCAGCTTCGACATCAGCGCGTGCCAGCTCGCCGGTTCGGCCAGCATCATCGCCTTGGTGCGGGCGTGGTTGCGGCTGGGGCCGCCCTCGACCAGGTAGGACGCCAGCGTGAAGGGGGCGCCGGCGAAACCGATCAGCGGCACCTCGCCAAGCGCGCCGACCAGCAGCGAAACCGCCTCGCAGATCGGTTGAATCGCCTGCGGGTCAAGGGGTTTCATGGCGTCGATGTCGGCGCCGGCGCGCACCGGGTGCGCGATCACCGGGCCCACGTCGGCGACGATGTCCAGCTCGACGCCCGCGGCGCGCAGCGGCACCACGATGTCGGAGAACAGGATCGCCGCGTCCACGCCGTGGCGGCGGATCGGCTGCAGGGTGATCTCGCAGGCCACCTCGGGCTCGAAGCACGCCGCCAGCATGCTGTGCCGTTCGCGCAGCGCCCGGTACTCGGGCAGCGAGCGGCCGGCCTGCCGCATGAACCACACCGGCACCCGGCTGGGCTTGCGGCCGGTGACGGCGGCCAGGTACGGCGACTCGGTAAGGTCACGGCGAGAACTCATCGAGCTCAATGCTGCCATGACGCTTAGCAACGACCGCTTAGGAACGACTCGAAAATGACCCAGCCGATCAGTTACGACGGATTCCCCAGCCTCCGCTTCGAACCCGGCGACAACGGCGTGCTGACGCTGGTTCTCGACGCGCCCGGGCTGAATTCGGTCGGGCCGCAGATGCACCGCGACCTCGCCGACGTCTGGCCGGTGCTCGATCGCGACCCCGCCGTGCGGGTGGTGCTGGTGCGCGGCGAGGGCAAGTCGTTCTCCTCCGGCGGCAGCTTCGACCTGATCGCGGAGACCATCGGCGACTATGACGGCCGGATCCGCATCATGCGCGAGGCCCGCGATCTGGTGCTCAACATGGTCAACTTCGACAAGCCGGTGGTCTCGGCGATCCGCGGCCCGGCCGTCGGCGCCGGCCTGGTGGTCGCGCTGCTCGCCGACATCTCGGTGGCGGGCCGGACCGCGAAGCTCATCGACGGGCACACCAAGCTCGGGGTGGCGGCGGGCGACCACGCCGCGATCTGCTGGCCGCTGCTGGTCGGCATGGCCAAGGCCAAGTACTACCTGCTCACCTGCGAGACGCTGCTGGGCGAGGAGGCCGAGCGCATCGGCCTGGTCTCCACCTGCGTCGACGACGACGACGTCCTGCCCACCGCGACCCGGCTCGCCGAGAACCTGGCGCAGGGCGCCCAGAACGCGATCCGCTGGACCAAGCACAGCCTGAACCACTGGTACCGCATGTTCGGCCCCACCTTCGAGACGTCGCTCGGCCTGGAGTTCCTCAGCTTCAGCGGGCCCGACGTGCAGGAAGGCCTGGCCGCGCATCGCGAGAAGCGCCCGGCCCGATTTTCCGACGGAAGTGGCGGCTGAGCAGGCTCGATGAGCGTGGGTAACGGGTTGGTCGCGACGGGCGCGGGAATCGGCGCGCCTGTTTCGGCGTGTCGACCCATGGGTCTACCGTCAAACGCTGTGACCCGCGCCTGCGACGATGCAGAGCGGGAGCGACGAGGAGGAGCGGCGCCGTTGACCTCGACTGAACCGGCCCCATTCCGCGAGGCGGTCGCGGCGATGAACGCCGTCACCGCACGGCCGGAGATCGAGCTGGGCCCCATCCGGCCGCCGCAGCGCCTGGCGCCCTACAGCTACGCGCTCGGGGCCGAGGTCAAGCACCCCGACCTCGAGGTCGTCCCCGAGCGCTCCGAGGGCGACGCCTTCGGCCGGCTGATCCTGCTGTACGACCCGGACGGCGCCGACGCCTGGGACGGCAACATCCGCCTGGTCGCCTACATCCAGGCCGACCTGGACCCCAGCGAGGCCGTCGACCCCCTGCTGCCGGAGGTGGCGTGGAGCTGGCTGGTCGATGCGCTGGAGTCGCACACCAACAACGTCACCGCTCTCGGCGGCACCGTCACCGCCACCACCTCGGTGCGCTACGGCGACATCTCCGGACCGCCCCGCGCCCACCAGCTCGAGCTGCGGGCATCGTGGACGGCGACGAACCCCGAGGTCGGAGTCCATGTCAAGGCGTTCTGCGACGTGCTGGAGCACGCCGCGGGCCTACCACCGGCCGGGGTCACCGATTTGGGCTCGCGGTCACGCGCCTGACATGGGCGAACCGGCGGCCGACAGGCCCGACGGGCCCGACGGCACCGAGCCCAGCCCCACGCCGCTGCTGCACCCCGCCGAGGGCATACCGCGCCTCTCCGTCACCGTCGGCGAGATCGAGGCGGCCGCGCGACTGCTGGACTCCGGGCGCGGGCCGTTTGCCGTCGACGCCGAGCGCGCATCGGGTTTCCGCTACTCCAACCGGGCCTACCTGATCCAGATTCGCCGGACCGGGGCCGGCACCGTGCTCATCGACCCGGTCAGCCACGGCGCCGACCCGCTGACCGCGCTGCGGCCCGTCGCCGAGGTGCTCGGCTCCGACGAATGGATCCTGCACGCCGCCGATCAGGACCTGCCCTGCCTGGCCGAGGTCGGCATGCGGCCGCCGGCGCTGTACGACACCGAGCTGGCGGGACGGCTGGCCGGGTTCGAACGGGTGAACCTGGCGACCATGGTGCAGCGGCTGCTGGGTCTCGGCCTGGCCAAGGGCCACGGCGCCGCCGACTGGTCCAAGCGCCCGCTGCCCGCCGAATGGCTCAACTACGCCGCCCTCGACGTGGAGCTGCTCATCGAACTGCGCGAGGCGATCTCGGGAATCCTGGCCGAGCAGGGTAAAACCGATTGGGCCGCACAGGAATTCGACTACCTGCGGGCGGCGGAGCCCAGGGAGGCGGGGCCCGCGACGCGGCGCGAGCGCTGGCGGCGAACGTCGGGGATCCACCGGGTGCGCGATTCGCGCGGCCTGGCCGCGGTCCGCGAGTTGTGGACCGCGCGGGACCGAATCGCGGCGCGCCGCGACATCGCGCCCCGGCGCATTCTGCCCGACTCGGCCATCATCGACGCCGCCCTCGCGGATCCGAAGACGGTCGACGACCTCGTGGCGCTGCCCGTGTTCGGCGGGCGCAACCAGCGTCGCAGCGCCGCAATGTGGCTGGCGGCGCTGGAAGCGGCCCGGGAAAGCCGGGATCGGCCGGACGAGGTGGAGGCGCCCAACGGGCCGCCCCCGCCGGCGCGCTGGAGCAGGCGCAAGCCGGAGGCCGCCGCCCGGCTGGAGGCAGCCCGGGCCGCGCTGTGGGAGGTGTCGGAGCGGGTGGGGGTCCCGACGGAGAACCTGGTCTCGCCCGAGCTGGTGCGACGGCTGTGCTGGGAGTGGGAGCCGGCGCCCGACGCCCCGACGGCCGTCGACGAGTTCCTGCGCGCCGGGCAGGCGCGGGCGTGGCAGCGGGAACTCGTCGACCCCGCATTGGCGCGGGCGTTGCAGCCGCCGGACGAGGATTAATCCGTCAGTCGAGGGGCTCGCGGATCTCCGCCTCGGCAACGCTGGCGCCCAGCGCCGCGACCCAGCCGGTGATGCGGCGGGCCACGTCCTGGTCGGTCAGGCCCAGGTCGGCCAGCAGCTCGCCGCGCGAGGCGTGCTCGTAGAACTCCTGCGGCAGCCCGACGTCGCGGCACGGCACGTCGATCTCGGCACGCCGCAGCGCGGCCGACACCGCCGAGCCCACCCCGCCGTTGACGCCGTTGTCCTCGAGCGTGACGACCAACTTGTGCGCCGCCGCCAGCTCCAGGACGGCGTCGGACACCGGCAGCACCCAACGCGGGTCGATCACCGTCACACCGATCCCCTGGTTGTGCAGCCGCTTGGCCACCCCCAACGCCATCGACGCGAACGCGCCGACACCGACCAGCAGCACGTCGTGGTTCAACCCGGGGGCCGGCGCCGCGAGCACGTCGACGCCCGAGACGCCCGACCCGCGCCGCTCCAGGGCCGGAATGTCCTCGCCCACATCGCCTTTGGGAAATCTGAGAGCCGTCGGGCCATCCTCGACGTCGAGCGCCTCACCCAGCTCCTCCCGCAAGCGGGTGGCGTCGCGGGGCGCGGCCACCCGCATCCCCGGGACGATGCCCAGGATCGACAGGTCCCACATGCCGTTGTGGCTGGGCCCGTCCGAACCGGTGACCCCCGCCCGGTCGAGCACCATGGTGACGGGCAGCCGGTGCAGCGCCACGTCCATCATCATCTGGTCGAACGCCCGGTTGAGGAACGTCGAGTAGATGGCCACCACCGGGTGCATGCCGCCCATCGCCAGCCCGGCCGCCGACGTCATCGCGTGCTGCTCGGCGATGCCGACGTCGAACAGCCGATCCGGGAACCGTTGCCCGAATGCCGCCAGCCCGGTGGGGCCGGGCATCGCCGCGGTGATCGCCACGATGTCGCGCCGCACCTTGGCGTACTCGATCAGCGTTTCGGCGAAGACCTTCGTCCAGCCCGGGCCGGCGATCTTGGTGGCCTTGCCGGTGGCCGGGTCGATCACGCCGCAGGAATGCATCTGTTCGGCCTCGTCGTCCTCGGCCGGGGCGTACCCCATGCCCTTGCGGGTGACGACGTGCACGATCACCGGGCGGCCGAAGCCGCGGGCCCGGCGCAGCGCGACCTCCACCGCGCGCTCGTCGTGGCCGTCGACCGGGCCGACGTACTTCAGGCCGAGGTCGGTGAACAGCAGCTGCGGCGACAGGGAGTCCTTGATGCCCGCCTTGACGCTGTGCATGAAGTGGTAGGCGATCTCACCGATGAGCGGCATCGAGCGCACCACGTCGCGGCCCTTCTCCAGCGCCTGCTCGTAGGCGGGCTGCAGGCGCAGCGTGGCCAGGTGGTCGGCCACGCCGCCGATGGTGGGCGCGTAGCTGCGGCCGTTGTCGTTGACGACGATGATCACCGGGCGGCGCGAGGCGGCGATGTTGTTCAGCGCCTCCCAGCACATGCCGCCGGTCAGGGCGCCGTCGCCGACCACCGCGACCACGTGCCGGTTGCGGTGCCCGGTCAGCTCGAACGCCTTGGCCAGGCCGTCGGCATAGGACAGCGCGGCGCTGGCGTGGCTGGACTCCACCCAGTCGTGTTCGCTCTCGGCGCGCGACGGATACCCCGACAGCCCGCCCTTCTTGCGCAGGGACTCGAAGTCGTGGCAGCGTCCCGTCAGCATCTTGTGCACGTAGGCCTGGTGCCCGGTGTCGAAGATGATCGGGTCGTGAGGTGAGTCGAACACCCGGTGCAGCGCCAGGGTCAACTCGACGACGCCCAGATTGGGTCCCAAATGCCCCCCGGTGGCAGCGACCTTGTGGATCAGAAACTCGCGAATCTCAACGGCCAGATCGCGGAGCTGCTGTTGGGAAAGGTGCTGCAGATCAGCGGGCCCGCGGATCTGTTCCAGCATCCCGTCAGTCTACGCAGCGGCCGCGGCACCTTTGGTAGCGTCAGTGCACGGTGTGCCGGGAAGCCTGGTCGGCGGGATTGTCCAGCGAGCCCGGAGTACGCCGTGAGCATTGGCATCGAGCACACCGCCGTGACCTTGCAGACGTATCGTCGCCTTATGCGCGCCGAGGACATCGCCGAGGAATTTCCGGCCGTCAACATCGAAGCGAACGCGTTGGACGCTGCCCGGATGCTCGCGGAGCACAGCCTGCCCGGGCTCCTGGTCACCGACACCTCGGGTAGCCCCTACGCGGTACTACCTGCCTCTCAGGTTGTTAGGTTCATCGTGCCCCGTTACGTGCAAGACGATCCCTCGCTGGCCGGAGTGCTCAACGAATCGATGGCCGACCGCTGCGGGGAAAAACTGAGCGGTAAGAAAGTGCGCGACGTGTTGCCGGACCATTTGGTCGACATACCTCCGGCCGATGCCGACGACACCATCATCGAGGTGGCGGCGCTCATGGCGCGGCTGAGAAGCCCGCTGATCGCGGTGGTCAAGGACAAGACACTGGTCGGCGTCATTACGGCTTCACGTCTCTTGGCTGCGGCGCTGAAACACTGATACCCCCAAAGCATTGAGCACACAGGACAATCGATGAGCGTTGTCGCGGTCGTCGTGTTCGTGGTCGCGTATGCGCTGATCGCCAGTGACCGTGTCAGCAAAACGCTGGTAGCGCTGACGGGCGCCGCGATCGTGGTGCTCTTGCCGATCATAAATTCCGGCGACGTCTTCTATTCCCACGAGACCGGAATCGACTGGGACGTAATCTTTTTGCTTCTCGGCATGATGATCATCGTCAGCGTGCTACGCCAAACCGGCGTCTTTGAGTACGTCGCGATCTGGTCCGCCAAACGCGCCCACGGGTCCCCGCTGCGCGTCATGATTCTGTTGGTACTGGTCACCGCGATCGCATCGGCTCTGCTGGACAACGTCACCACAGTGTTGTTGATCGCTCCGGTCACCCTGCTGGTGTGCGAACGTCTGGCAATCAACCCTGCGCCGTTTCTGATCGCCGAGGCTTTCGCATCGAATATCGGAGGCACGGCGACGTTGGTTGGCGACCCGCCCAACATCATCATCGCCAGCAAGGCCGGCCTGACCTTCAACGACTTCCTGATCCACCTGGCGCCGATCGTGATTATCGTGACGGCCGTCCTGATCGCGTTGTTGCCGCGGCTTTTTCGGGGTGCCTTCACCGTCGAACCCGAGCGCGTTGCCGACGTCATGTCACTGGAAGAGAAGGAGGCGATTCGCGACCACAGGCTGCTCATCGCCTGCGGTGTCGTGTTGGTCGCGGTCTTCGCGGGGTTCATCGCGCATTCGGCGCTGCACATGGAGCCGTCCATCGTGGCGATGTTAGGCGCCGGCGTCCTGATCCTGGTGTCCAAGCTGGAGCATTCCGACTACTTGTCCAATGTCGAGTGGGAAACGCTGCTGTTCTTCGCCGGGCTGTTCATCATGGTGGGCGCTCTGGTCAAGACGGGCATTGTCAAACAGCTCGCGCGCCTGGCGATCACCGTCACCGGCGGCAACGCTTTGGTAGCGACCATGGTGATCCTGGCGGCGTCGCTGGTGATCAGCGGGTTCGTCAACAATGTTCCTTACGCCGCGACAATGGCACCTATCGTCGGGGATTTGGCCCCGGCCCTGGTAGGCCAGGCCAACCCGGATGTCCTGTGGTGGGCCCTTGCGCTCGGCACCGATTTCGGCGGCAATCTCACCGCGGTCGGCGCCAGCGCCAACGTGGTTGTCTTGGGAATCGCCGCTCGTTCCGAGAGTCCGATTTCTTTCTGGGACTTCACCCGCAAGGGTGCCGTGGTCACCGCGATCTCCCTTGCGCTCTCGGCCATCTACCTGTGGCTCCGCTACCTCCTTTTCAGCTGACGCGATGGGTAGTCCCGTGTCTGGATCAATGGAGGGTAATCGATGAGCGCCATCGCGATCACGGTGTTTGTTGTCATCTATGCGCTTATCGCCAGCGATCGCATCAGCAAGACCCTGGCTGCGCTGGCCGGCGCGGCGATCATGGTCGCCCTGCCGGCAATCAATTCCGACGACGTCTTCTATTCCCACAAGACCGGAATCGATTGGGACGTCATCTTTTTGCTTCTCGGCATGATGATCATCGTCAGCGTGCTACGCCAAACCGGCGTCTTCGAATATGTGGCGATCTGGTCTGCCAAACGCGCCCGCGGCTCCCCGTTGCGCGTGATGATCCTGTTGGTATTAGTGATGGCGCTCGGTTCGGCGCTGCTGGACAACGTCACCACAGTGTTGCTCATTGCGCCAGTCACGCTGCTGGTGTGCGAGAGGTTGGCGCTCAAGGCGGCGCCGTTTCTGATGGCCGAGGTGTTCGCTGCCAACATCGGCGGCGCGGCCACGCTAGTGGGTGATCCCCCGAACATCATCATCGCCAGCCGGGCGGGGTTGACGTTCAACGATTTTCTGGTGCATCTCGCCCCGATCGTGCTGCTTGTGATGGCCGTCTTCGTCGCCCTGTTGCCCCTGCTATTCCGGGGCTCGTTCGCGGTCGATTCCGAACGCGTCGCCGAGGTCATGTCGCTGGACGAGGGCGAGGCCCTTCGCAATCGCCGCCTGCTCGCCAAGTGTGGGGTTGTCCTGCTGCTGGTATTCGCGTCCTTCATCGCCCATCCCGTACTGCATTTGCAGCCGTCGATCGTGGCGCTGCTCGGCGCCGGCGTCCTCATCGTGATCTCTGGGCTGGAACGGTCCGATTACCTGTCCAGCGTGGAGTGGGAGACCCTGCTGTTCTTCGCCGGTCTGTTCATCATGGTCGGCGCCCTGGTGAAGACCGGCGTGATCGATAAGGTGGCACACGCGGCCACGGAATTCACCGGCGGCAATGAAACACTCGCCGTGTTCCTGATACTGGGCATCTCCGCACCGGTGTCGGGCATTATCGACAACATTCCCTACGTTGCGACGATGGCGCCGATCGTCACCGAACTCACCGCGGCCATGCCAGGTCACGTCAACCCCGACTCCCTGTGGTGGGCGCTGGCACTGGGCGCCGACTTCGGCGGAAACCTGACAGCCGTCGGAGCCAGTGCCAATGTCGTGATGCTGGGAATCGCCCGGCGTGTCGGCGAACCCATTTCCTTCTGGGAATTCACGCGCAAAGGCATTGTGGTCACCGTCATCTCGCTCGGTCTTGCGGCGATCTACCTGTGGCTGCGGTATTTCGTGCTGGGCTGAGCGCCGGTCTGTTTGGCGCGGAACCGGCCGAACAGCGCCCACGCAATGGCCAAGTTATACACCAGTCCCACAACGAGATACGGCCACCACGTGCCGCGATCGCTGGCCACCCAGAACGCCTTGGCGGCCCAGTAGGGCGGGAGAACGCCGAATGCGAGGTTCCACCCAGAATGAATGAACCAAGGCAGGCAGGGTAGACCGGCGATCAGCATGCCGAGGGCGCGGACCATCGCCAAACCTTGAATCTTGTTGTTCGCCACGGCGATGATCAGCAGCAGGCTCACCACCGACGACAGCCCGGCAAGCAGGCCGATCGGGATCAGCGCCGGGAGCAGGCCGGGTTTCAGCAGCCCACTGAACGACATTGTCGCGACAACATAAACGGTGGTCAACACGAGGACCGTGGCAGCCCGATAGGCGAAGAATGTCGACACCGGGACCGGGGTGACCCGCAGCGCGGTCAAGGTGCCGGCATCGACCTCGTCCAGCACCAGGAAGGCGGCCAGCGCCCCGACGATGATAATGCTGGTTAGCAACAGAAACGCGGTCAGGACCAACGGGTAGTACGGCACCAGGTCAAACCCGTTGCGGCGCGCGAGCAGCGCGGTCACGCGCGGAGTCAGCACGGCGACGCCGATGGTCCAGATGACGGGGGCGACGACGACCATGACCAGTAGGGGATCCCGATAGGTGCCGCGAATGTCGTTGCGCCCGAACGCGGCCAACGCCCGTGCCGTTACCATCACACGCCGCCGGACTTTGCGACGACATAACGGAAAAACGACACCTTCGCCACCCAGCACAATCCGGCCATGCATAGCACCGGATAAGCGACGGCATACGCTGCTTGCCACGCCGCGAGATGGATCTGGTCGAAGGCGTTGCCGAGCAGTAACAGCGGTCCCTGGGTGGGGATAAGGTACAGCACCGGATTCGGCCACACGCCCGACAGATCCAGGATCGGCAGATTCATCACGGCCAGTGGAATCGTGGCGGCCAGAAACCAATCACTGATCGAGGCGAACGGCAGCGAGGTGGTGAATCCCACCAGCAGCATCAGCAGCGTTCCCAGCGCAACACCGAAAAGCATGGGTGCGACTTGGTAGGCGGATCGGTGCGCGATCGATACGACCACCACCGCTACCGACAGCGAAACACCAAGCAGTATAGCCAGTTTGGCTATCAAGTATTCGGTGAACCGCAGCGGAGTGGAAATGACGGCGCCCAGCGTGCGTTCTTGCTTTTCGAAGAACACTGTCCCGGCGATGAAGAAGAACCCGATGATGGCGGTGTCGCCCGACAAGATGTAAGGCTCGGCGGCCCGGCGCAGACCAGCTGGCATTGGCAGCAGCACCGCCAGCCAGATCAGGCCGGAGAAAAACGCCGCGTGCAAGAAGCGTTGCCGGACTTGAAGGATCAGCTCTAGCCGCACGGCACTGGTCAGCCGAGTCATGTCAAGCGCCTGCCTGTGACCTCGACGAAGACGTCGTCGAGGCTGGCTTCCCTGCTATGGATCGTCTCAACGTGCCGGTTCCTCAATAACACGTGGAAAGCCGGGTCGTCGGCCAGGCAGTCCATGGCGAAATCGGCCGCCTCGAGACCACCGCGCTCGCCGCGATATTCGACGCGGACAACCCGCTTGCTCCGAGCGATCTTAAGTTCGGCCGGGGTGTCGAGTGCGACGATCGTTCCGTCGACGACAAAAGCGACTCGATCGCACAGCTCGTCTGCGGTCGCCATGTCGTGTGTGGTGAGAAACACTGTGCGCCCGCACGCCTTCAGATCCAGGATCATGTTCTTGACCGTGCGGGCATTTACGGGGTCCAGTCCCGACGTGGGCTCGTCGAGGAACAGCAGCTCGGGGTTGTTGATGAGGGCGCGGGCGAACGTCAGCCGCATCTGCATGCCCTTGGAGTACTTCCCGACTCGGATGTGAGCGTCGTCAGCCAGGCCGAGGGCAGTCAGCAGCTGCATCGGGTCGGCCGTCGCGCCCCGATAGAGCGATGCGAAGAAGCGCAGGTTCTCCATACCCGTGAGTTTTTGGTAATGGTTGGGCAGCTCGAAGGACACGCCGATGCGCTCGTAGTAATCGGGTCCCCAGTCCCACGGGCTGCGGCCCCATACCGCCGCCTGGCCGCCAGATCCACGGAGCAGGCCGATCAGCAGCTTCTGTGTGGTCGACTTTCCTGCGCCGCTGGGCCCCAGGAACCCGAAGATCTCGCCGCGGCCGACGTTGAAGTCCATGCCCCGCACGGCCGGCGTCGACGCCTTCGGATAGGTGAAGGTGAGCCCCCGGACCGCGATCACCTCGGTCCCGGCATCGGCGGTTTGTGTTGCTGGCTCGAGGTTCCGCATGATGCGCGCAATGCCTCCCGGTAAGCGGTACAGATTCCGATTCCGACCAGACTTCCCGGAGCGCCGTCGCCAGCATAGTTAACGGCCGGGCGGGATCGCGACGCGGGCTCGAAGCCCTAGCGTGTCAGCAGCGCAACGCATTCGGTGTGATGGGTCAGGGGAAACGCATCGAACACGGTGATCTTCTCGACCCGGTAACCGTGGCCCAGGTACAGCCCGATATCGCGCGCGAAAGACGCTGCCTCACAGCCGATGTGCACCACCCGGGGGACATCGGCTGCGGCCAGCAGGTCGATGACGTCACGCCCGGCGCCCGAGCGCGGTGGGTCCAGCACCGCCACTGAGGCGCCGGCCCGTTGCCCCTTCAGCGCCCGGCGCACCGAGTCGGTGACGACGTCGACCTGCGGCAGATCGGCCAGCGCGGCGCGCGCGGCCCGGGTCGCCGCGCGCGAGGTGTCCACGGTCAGCACCCGCCCGGACTCCCCCACCGCGTCGGCCAGCGCCGCGGCGAACACGCCCGCACCGCCGTAGAGATCCCACACCGTCGCGCCGGTGCCGGGCTGTGCCCAGTCGGCGACCAGGCGGCTGTAGACGTCCGCCGCGCCCCGGTGCGCCTGCCAGAACGCCGTGACCGGCACCCGCCAGCTGCGCGAGCCCACCCGCTGCATCGCCTCGTAGCCGCCCTCGACCACCTTGGTCGCGGTCCGTCCGCCCTGCCGCAGGGTCCGCACCACATGGCGCTCGCCGTCGTCGTCGACGGCCACGTGCAGCTGCGCGGCCGGCGTCAGGTCCGCCTCCGAGCACGCCCGCGTCAGCCCGTCCAGCATCCCGTCCGGCAACTGCGCGCACCGCAGGTCGGTCACCAGCTCATCGCTGTGGTAGCGGTGAAAACCGGGGCGACGGTCGGGGCCCACGTCGAGCCGGACCCGGGTGCGCCAACCGGTGGGACCGCCGTCGGAGAGCGGCTCGGCCTCCCCGCTCCAGCGGTGTCCGCCCAGCCGCTCCAGCTGGTTGGCCACCACGTGCGCCTTGAGCGCCCGCACCGCCTCCGGGGCGGCGAACGCCAGATCGCAACAGCCGGCGCCGTCCACCCCGGCGATCGGGCACAGCGGCGGGATCCGGTCGGCCGACGGCTCGATCACCTCGAAAACCTCTGCGTGCCAATAAGAGCCGCGATCCGCGGTGACGCGCACCCGAACCCGTTCGCCGGGCAGCGCGTAGCGGACGAACACCACCCGGCCCTCGTGGTGGGCCACGCAGCTGCCGCCGTTGGCGGGGGCGCCGGTGACGAGCGTGAGGTCGGTGTTCAATCGAAGATTCCCCGACGGGCGTCGCCGGGCGCCGCGTGCGGGTGGAACGCCTCGAGCCGCTCCGACGAACTCAGTTGCCAGGGCACGGAAGTGACCATCACGTTGGGCATGAACAGCAACCGGCCCTTGAGCCGCAGCGCGCTCTGGTTGTGCAGCACCTGCTCCCACCAATGCCCCACCACGTACTCGGGGATGAACACCGTCACCACGGTCCGCGGCGACTCCTTGCTGACCCGCTTGACGTAATCGAGCACCGGACGGGTGATTTCACGGTACGGCGAGGCGATGACCTTCAGCGGCACGCTGATGTCGCTCTCCTCCCACTTGTGCTTCAGTTCGTGCGTTTCGGCGTCGTCGACGCTGACGGTGAGGGCCTCGAGCACGTCGGGCCGGGTGGCGCGCGCATACGCCAGCGCGCGCAGCGTCGGCAGGTGCAACTTCGACACCAGCACCAGGGCGTGGTTGCGGCTGGGCAGCACGACGTCGTGCTGGGCGGCCGCCTGTTCCTCCAATTCCCTGCTGACGGTGTGGTAATGGCGGTGGATCAGCTTCATGAGCCCGAACAGCAGGCCCATCGCGAACAACGCGATCCACGCGCCGGCGACGAACTTGGTGATCAGCACGACCAGCAGCACCGCGCCGGTGGACAGCAACCCGATCGTGTTGACGATCCGCGAGCGCATCATCTTGCGCCGCGTCCGCGGATCGGTCTCGGTGCGCAGCAACCGTGTCCAGTGCCGGACCATGCCGATCTGGCTCAGCGTGAACGAGATGAACACGCCGACGATGTACAGCTGGATAAGCGCGGTCACCTCGGCGCGGAACGCGATGATCGCCAGCAGCGCCGCCCCCGACAGGAACAGGATCCCGTTGGAGAACGCCAACCGGTCCCCGCGGGTGTGCAGCTGGCGGGGCAGGTAACTGTGTTGCGCCAGCACCGATCCCAGCACCGGGAACCCGTTGAACGCGGTGTTGGCGGCCAGCACCAGGATGAGCGCGGTCACCGTGGCGATGAGCAGAAAGCCGAGGTGAAAGCTGCCGAACACGGTCTCGGCCAGCTGCGCGACCAGCGTCTTCTGGTAGTAGTTCGGCGGGGCACCGCTCAGTTGGCGTGCCGGATCCTCGACGAGCTGCACCCCGATCTTCTCGGCCAGCACGATGATGCCCATCAGCAGGGTCACCGCGATGCCGCCCAGCATCAGCAGCGTCGTCGCGGCGTTGCGCGACTTGGGTTTCTGAAACGCCGGCACCCCGTTGCTGATCGCCTCGACACCGGTCAGCGCCGCGCATCCCGAGGAGAACGACCGCGCCACCAGAAACGCCAGCGCGAAACCGACGATCTGGCCGTGCTCGGCGTGCATCTGGAAACTCGCGGACTCGGCCCGCAGCGGGTCGCCGAGCACGAAGATCCGGAACAGGCCCCAGCCGATCATGACGAGCACCCCGACGATGAACGCGTATGTCGGGATCGCGAACGCCACCCCCGACTCGCGAACCCCGCGCAGGTTCAACGACATCACCAGCAGGATGGCGGCCACGCAGAAGAACACCTTGTGCTGAGCCACGACCGGGATCGCCGAGCCGATGTTCGACATCGCCGACGCCGTCGAAACGGCAACGGTCAGAACGTAATCCACCATCAGGGCGCTGGCGACGACGAGGCCGGCGGTATCGCCGAGGTTGGTGGTGACCACCTCGAAGTCACCCCCGCCCGACGGGTAGGCGTGCACGTTCTGCCGGTAGCTGGCCACCACGACCAACATGACCGCGGCCACCGCGAGGCCGATCCACGGCGTCAGCGCGTACGCGGTCACGCCGGCCACCGAGAGCATCAGGAAGACCTCCTCCGGTGCGTACGCCACCGAGGACAGGGCATCGGAGGCGAACACCGGCAGGGCGATCCGCTTGGGCAGTAGCGTGTGACTCAGCCGGTCGCTGCGAAACGGCCGGCCGATGAGCAACCGGCGCGCGGCGGTCGAAAGTTTGGACACGAGAGCCAAGGGTAAGCCCACCCCGGTTTGCCGGTAGCGTTGCCGATTGCAGGAACACGCAGAACCCAGCCGGGAGGCCTCAAGTGCGGGTGGTTGTGATGGGGTGCGGCCGGGTGGGCTCCTCCCTGGCCGACGGGCTGTCCCGGATCGGGCATGACGTCGCCGTCATCGACCGCGACAGCGCCGCGTTCAACCGGCTGAGCCCGGAGTTCGCCGGTGAGCGCGTGCTGGGCCAGGGATTCGACCGGGATGTGCTGCTGAGCGCGGGCATCGAGGAGGCCGACGCCTTCGCCGCCGTGTCGTCCGGGGACAACTCCAACATCATCTCGGCCCGACTGGCCCGGGAGACGTTCGGCGTCAAGCGCGTGGTCGCCCGGATCTACGACGCCAAGCGTGCCGAGGTCTACGAGCGCCTCGGCATCCCCACGATCGCCACCGTGCCCTGGACCACCGACCGGCTGCTCAACGCGCTGACCCGGGAGAGCGAGACCGCCAAGTGGCGCGATCCGACCGGCACCGTCACCGTCTCCGAGGTGGTGTTGCACGAGGACTGGGTGGGGCACCGGGCCACCGACCTGGAGCAGGCCACGGGCGCTCGGGTGGCGTTCCTGATCCGGTTCGGGACCGGTGTGCTGCCGGAGCCCAAGACCATCATCCAGGCCGGCGACCAGGTCTACATCGCCGCGATATCCGGCCGCGCCGCCGAGGCGGTGGCCATCGCCGCACTGCCGCCCGGCGAGGACCTCGAGTCGGGAGGGGGCCGGTGAAGCCATGAAGGTAGTTGTCGCCGGGGCCGGCGCGGTGGGCCGCTCGGTCACCCGCGAGCTGATCGGCAACGGGCACGACGTGACGCTGATCGAGCGCAACCCCGAACACGTCGACGTCGACGCGATCCCGGCCGCGCACTGGCGGCTGGGCGATGCCTGCGAGCTGAGCCTGCTGGAGTCGGCGCATCTGGAGGATTTCGACGTGGTGGTGGCCGCGACCGGCGACGACAAGGTCAACGTGGTGCTCAGCCTGCTGGCCAAGACCGAGTTCGCGGTGCCCCGGGTGGTGGCGCGGGTCAACGACCCCCGCAACGAATGGCTGTTCACCGACGCCTGGGGCGTCGACGTGGCGGTGTCCACCCCGCGGATGCTGGCCTCGCTGATCGAGGAGGCCGTCGCCGTCGGCGACCTGGTGCGGCTGATGGAGTTCCGCAAGGGTCAGGCCAACCTGGTCGAGATCACCCTGCCCGACGACACGCCGTGGGGCGGCAAGCCGGTGCGCAGGTTGCAGCTGCCCCGCGACGCGGCGCTGGTGACGATCCTGCGCGGGACGCGGGTGATCGTGCCGGAGGCCGACGAGCCGCTGGAGGGCGGCGACGAGCTGCTGTTCGTCGCCGTCACCGAGGTGGAGGAGGACCTGCGCAAGCTGCTGCTGCCGGCCGCCCCGCCCGCGCCCTAGTCGACCGGGTGGTCGGCCTCGACCGCGACAGTGGCACCGGCGGCCGTGGACATGGCGCGCTGGGCGGCCTTGATCGCCGCGTAGGTCGCGGCGGCGGCCAGCAGGGTCAGCGGCCAGCCCATCCCGATCCGCGCCACGCCCAGCCAACCGGTCCGGCCGGCGTCGTAGAGCTGCTGCTGAACCACGTACCGGGCGCCGAACACCAACATCCAGCCGAGCGTGGCGAAATCGAACGCGTACACCGCCCGGGGCACGGCGCGCCAACCGTGATCGCGCCCGCTGGCCCAGGTCCACACGTAGCCGACCGCGGGGCGGCGGGCCAGGATCGACAGCGCGAACACCACCGCCCAGAACAACGACCCCCAAATGCCAAGCAGGAAGTAGCCTTTCGACTCCCCCATCGCGTAGGCGATGGCCGCGCAGAAGGCGACGCCGAAGAACCCGGAAAACGCCGGCTTCGGGGAATCGCGCCGGATCAGCCGCCACAGCAGGACCAGCGTGGCCACGGCCAGCGCCGACCCGACCGCGGGCAGCAGGCCGAAGAGGGAGGAAGCCGTGACGAAGGTCACCACCGGCAGCGACGAGTAGACGACCCCGCTCACCCCGCCCGCCTGCTCCAGCAGGCGTTCCAGCGTGGTGCGATTGCTGGTTTGGCCGGGAACGCTCACCGCTGAATTTCGTAGTGCGGGTTGTAGATGGCCTTGGCCCCGTTCTCCAGCTTTCCCAGCCGGCCGCGCACCCGCAGGGTGCGGCCCGAGTCGATGCCGGGGATGCGGCGTTGCCCCAGCCACACCAGGGTGACGGTGTCGGTGCCGTCGAACAGTTCGGCGCGGACCCCGCCCGCGCAGGCCTTGCCGTTACATTCCACGCTGCGCAGCGTGCCCACCATGGTGACTTCCTGGCCGCGCTCGCAATCGATCACGCGCTGCGCGCCGGTGCTTGCGACCTCGTCGGACAGCTCCTCGGAGTCGAGTTGTTCCGGGTCCTCCGTCAATCGACGGGTGAGCCGACGCAGATATCCTTGGGCCCCCATTGGCCGCTCCTGACTGCTAAAGCTACGGCGCTTCCGTCTTATGCCAACGGACACCGTAGACCTGTTGGTTCCCCGGCGCCAACCCCAACAAACCGTGATTTTGGCGACCCTCCGGCGGCGGGCACTATCGAGGGGTGGTTGTCGATCTGCGCGGTGTCACCACCGCGCTGTTGCCCGGCACCGGATCCGACGACGACTACGTCTACCGGGCGTTTTCCGGACCGTTGCGGGAGGCCGGCGCGTCGCTGGTGGCCCCGGCGCCGCGGCCGGACCGGCTGATCGACGGCTACCTCTCCGCGCTGGACGACGCCGGGCGCGACGGCCCGATCGCCGTGGGCGGCGTGTCGATCGGTGCCGCGGTGGCGACGGCGTGGGCGCTCGCGCATCCCGACCGCGTGGTCGCCGTCCTGGCCGCCCTGCCGGCCTGGGCCGGCGCCCCGGGTACGGCCCCGGCGGCGCTGGCCGCGCGGCATTCCGCATGCCAGCTGCGAACGCACGGTTTGGCGGCGACGACCGCACAGATGCGGGCCTCCAGCCCACGCTGGCTGGCCGAGGAGTTGGCCCGCTCGTGGCAGGCCCAGTGGCCGCGACTGCCCGACGCGATGGAAGAGGCCGCGGCCTACGTCGCGCCCAGCCGCGCCGAGCTGGCCCGCCTGGCCGTGCCGCTGGGGGTGGTCGCCGCCGTCGACGACCCGATCCACCCGCTGCAGGTCGGCATCGACTGGGTGGGCGCCGCGCCGCGCGCGGCCCTGCGGACGGTGACGCTCGACCAGATCGGCGACGACGCCGCCGCGCTGGGGGCGGCCTGCCTGGCCGCGCTCGCCGACGCGTAGCCCGTTGCGGGACCTATCCCCCGGTCGTGGTGCGCAGCTGCTGCATCGCCGAGCCCTCGGCGCTGCGCCGCGCGGCGGGCTCGCCGGGCGGCGGTTGGGCCCCCTCCTGTTGCTGGGCCTGCTGCGCGGCCGCGGCCCGCAGCTGCTCGACCATCGGCTCGGGCAGCTGCACCGGCAGCGGCGTCCGCACCGGCAGCGGGGTGTCGCCGCGGCGAACCACGGTGTCCGCCAACGCCTCCCGCGCCTCCTGCTCCAGCGCCTCGATGGTCTCGTGCGGCCCGTTGACGACGCAGCGGATCATCCAGCGGTAGCCGTCGACCCCGATGAAGCGCACCACGCCGGAGGCGACGCCGACCACTTCCCGGCCCCACGGGCCGTCCTTGATGCTGACCTTGGCCGAGTCCTTGCGCAGCGAGTCGGCAAGCTCGCCGGCCACCTCGCGCCACAGCCCGCCCGTCTTGGGCGCCGCGTAGGCGGCGATGGTGAAACGGCCGTTGGGCGTGACGACCCACACCGCGCTGGGGACACCGGTCTCGGTCAACTCGACCTGCAGCTGCCCGCCTTCGGGCATCGGGATGAGCACCGAGCCCAGGTCGAGCCGGGCCAGCTCCGCGACGGATGGGTCGTCGAAGTCGTCGATGTCGAACGGCCCCTCGAGCTCCTCCAGCTCGTCGTCGTTGCGCTCGACCGGGGCCTCGTCGTCCTTGCCTGAACCTTTACCCAACGCTGCCATCACAAACTCGCATGTCCGCCGGAGGAACCGTGGCCGCCGTGGCCACGGGTCGTCTCGGCCAGCCCGGCCTCGTCGAACGACGAGACCTCCACCAACTCCACCAGCTCGACCCGCTGCACCAGCAGCTGGGCGATGCGGTCGCCGCGATGCACCACGATGGGCTCACCCGGGTCGAGGTTGATCAGCGCGACCTTGATCTCGCCGCGATAGCCCGCGTCGATGGTGCCCGGGCTGTTGACGATCGAAAGGCCCACGCGCGCAGCCAATCCCGAGCGCGGGTGCACCAGGCCGACCATCCCGTGCGGGACGGCGACCGCCACGCCCGTGCGCACCAGGGCGCGCTGCCCGGGTTCCAGCTTCACGTCTTCTGCGCTGTACAGGTCGACCCCCGCGTCGCCGTCGTGCGCGCGACTGGGCAGCGGGAGTTCGGGATCGAGACGGACAACAGCCAGACTGGTCGACACGGGGCCACAGATTACCCTTGACCGCGTGTCCGGTACGCGCGTCGCGCCGCACAGTGTGCGATATCGCGAACGCCTGTGGGTTCCATGGTGGTGGTGGCCGCTGGGTCTGGGGCTGGCCGGGCTCGTCGCATACGAAGTCAACCTCGGCGTTCGCTCCTTACCCCCGTGGCTGCCGTTCGTCGCGCTGTTCGCGGTGGCGGCCGCGGCGCTGTTGTGGTTGGGCCGCATAGAGATCAAGGTCACCGCCGGCCCGGAGGCCGGGGTCGAGCTGTGGGCGGGCCAGGCGCACCTACCGGTCACCGTGATCGCCCGCTCCGCGGAGGTGGCGCGCTCGGCGAAATCGGCGGCGCTGGGCAGGCAGCTCGACCCGGCGGCCTATGTGCTGCACCGGGCGTGGGTCGGCCCGATGATCCTCCTGGTCCTCGACGATCCAGACGACCCCACGCCGTACTGGCTGGTGAGCTGCCGTCACCCGGAGCGGGTGCTGTCGGCATTGCGCAGTTGACCCGGCTCAGGCCGCGCAGTCGGTACAGATCATCACGCCGTTCTTCTCGCTGGCGAGCCGGCTGCGGTGTTGCACCAGAAAACAGCTCGAGCAGGTGAACTCGTCGGCCTGCTTCGGGATGACGCGGACCGACAGCTCTTCACCGGACAGGTCCGCGCCGGGCAGTTCGAAGGACTCGGCGGATTCGGATTCGTCCACGTCGACGACGGCCGAAGCCGCTTCGTTCCGTCGCGCCTTGAGCTCCTCCAGCGAGTCCTCCGAGACGTCGTCCGTCTCGGTGCGCCGTGGAGCGTCATAGTCGGTAGGCATCGTCCTATCCCCTCTATGCCCGCGTTCCCCGCGTTACTTCAAGGAACGCTTTGTACCAGCGTCGAACGCATCCACCAAATGATTCGTGCCCGGATCGTAGTCCATTAAGTTGTGATTTACGTCACACCCCCGGATTGACCCTTATGTTCGGCTTCAAACAGTGCGTTTGCGTGCCGCTAGAGTGCCACCTGTGGTCGCACAAATCACCGAGGGTACCGCGTTTGACAAGCACGGCCGGCCCTTTCGGCGACGCAATCCCCGGCCCGCGATCGTGGTGCTCGTCCTCCTGGTTTTGGTGACGGGCGTGGCGTGGACCATCGCGCTGACGCGGCCGGCCAGGGTCCATGAGGTCGCGGTGTGCAATCCGCCTCCCCAGAAGGAGGGGGCGGCGGCGCCGCAGCTCGGTGAGCAGATGTCGCGATCCGCGATGGCCGACGTCGCGCCCGCCAAGCTCGCCGACACCAAGGTGCGCGTGCTCAACGCCAGCGGCCGGGGCGGCCAGGCCGCCGACGTGGCAGGGGCGATGAAGGACCTGGGCTTCGCCGCGCCGACCGCCGCCAACGACCCGTTGTACGCGGGCGCCCGGCTGAACTGCCCGGGCCAGATCCGGTTCGGGACGGCCGGGCAGGCCGCCGCCGCGGCGGTGTGGCTGGTGGCGCCGTGCACCGAACTGTTCAACGACAACCGCGCCGACGACAGCGTCGACCTCGCCGTCGGCACCGACTTCTCCGGCCTGGCCCACAACGACGACATCGACGCCGTGCTCGCCGGCCTGCGCCCCGGCGCCTCGGAGCCGTCGGATCCCGCGCTGCTGCAAAAGATCCACGCCAGCAGCTGCTGACCCGCCGGGTCAGCCGGGGATGGGCTGCAGGCCGTCGAATCGCTCGAGGGTCGCCAGCAGCTCGTCGGCGATTCCGGGGGCGGCGGCCACCACCAGTCCCGCGCCGCCGACCGGCCCGCTCGGCGGCGGCAGCAGCACCCGGGCGCCCGCCTCGGCCGCGATCAGCGCCGCCGCGGCGAAGTCCCACACCTGCAGCCCGTGCTCGTAGAACGCGTCCAGCCGGCCCGCGGCGACCATGCACAAATCCAGTGCGGCGGAACCGATCCGGCGCACGTCGCGGACCACCGGCAGCAGCCGCGCCAGCAGCGCCGCCTGGACGGTGCGGCGCCGCCTCGAATACCCGAATCCGGTGCCCAGCAACGCCATCGACAGATCGTCGACGGCGCTGCAGCGCAGGGCGCGCGTCCCGGCCTCGTCGGTGACATGGGCGCCCAGGCCGCTCGCCGCCGAATACACGTGGCCGGCGACGACGTCGGCGACCGCGCCCGCCACCGACACGCCGTCCACCTGCGCCGCGACCGACACCGCGTAGGCCGGGATGCCGTAGACGAAATTCACCGTCCCGTCGATGGGGTCGAGCACCCAGGTGATGGTGCCGTCGGGGGTGGCCGCGGGGTCGGGGCGCCCGCCGCCCTCCTCGCCGAGAATCGGCTCCCCGGGCCGCAATTGGGCCAATCGGTCGCGCAGCAGCCGTTCGGTCTCCGTGTCGACCACCGTCACCGGATCGGTCGGGGTGCTCTTCGACCGCACCGCTCCGTTGCCGGCGTCGCCCGCCGCGGCGCCGAACACCTCGGCGCGGCGCGCACGCACGAAACCGGCGGCCTCGGCGGCCAGCGTCTCGGCGACCGAACGCAGCGGCGCGGGGTCGTCGTCATAGGCCGTCACGCGTCTATCGCATCACAGCCGCCACGGCCGCGCGGACGCGCCAACCTGCGCGGCCCCCGGGCTATGGTGAGTCACAGCCCAAGTCTCGCCGAGGAGATCCGATGACCAGCACCGACTCGAGCACGGACACGCCCGGCACCGGCCCGGCGGCCGGCGCGCCGCAACGTCGTGGCTTCGGCATCGACGTCGGCGGCAGCGGAATCAAGGGCGGGATCGTCGACATGGACACCGGGCAGCTGATCGGCGACCGCGTCAAGCTGTTGACCCCGCAACCGGCCACCCCCCAGGCCGTCGCCAAGACCATCGCGGCGGTCGTCAACGAGTTCGGCTGGACCGGCCCGCTCGGGGTGACCTACCCCGGCGTCGTCACCCACGGCATCGTCCACACGGCGGCCAACGTGGACAAGTCGTGGATCGGGACCAACGCGCGCGACATCATCGGCGCCGAGCTGAACGGCCAGGAGGTCACGGTTCTCAACGACGCCGACGCGGCCGGCCTGGCCGAGGAACGGTACGGGGCGGGCAAAGGCCACTCCGGCCTGGTGGTGCTGCTGACGTTCGGGACCGGGATCGGGTCGGCGGTGATCCACAACGGCTCGCTGATACCCAACACCGAGTTCGGGCACCTCGAGGTCGGCGGCAAGGAGGCCGAGCAACGCGCGGCGTCGTCGGTCAAGGAGCGCAAGGGGTGGAGCTACGAGAAGTGGGCCAAGCAGGTGACCAGGGTGCTGGTCGCCATCGAGAACGCGATGTGGCCCGACCTGTTCATCGCGGGCGGCGGCATCAGCCGCAAGGCCGACAAATGGCTGCCGCTGCTCGGTAACCGCACGCCGGTGGTGGCCGCGGCCCTGCTCAACACGGCCGGCATCGTCGGCGCGGCGATGGCCTCCACCTCGGACGTGACGCACTGAATTTTGCCCGGTGGGACGGTATGAGCACGCACTGTCGTTACAATGGTCCTCGGCGAACGCCCGACCGATAGCGTGCGAGTACTCGCGCTGAGATCAACGCCGACATTCGACATAGCAGACACTTTCGGTTCACCATGCCCAGACCCACCGGAAGTGAGTCCAACCGAAGGGGTGTAAGTGGCAGCGAGCAAGGCCAGCACGGCAACCGAAGCGCCGGCGAAACGCACCGCCACGAAGTCCCCCGCTAAGCGGCCGGCGGCAAAGGCCAACGGCTCCGCGCCGGCGAAGCGGGCCACCAAGTCGGCGCCGCGCGCCGCCAAGTCCGCGACCGCCACCAAGCCGACGACGGCCACGAAGCCGGCGACGCGCGCCAAGCCCACCACGGGCGAGGCCGGCGCTGCGAAGAAGACCCGCGCATCGGCAAAGAGCGCACCGGCAAAGAGCGCACCGGCCAAGAGCGCGGCGGCGAAGGGCGCGCCGGCGAAGGCGCCGTCGGGCCGCGGGACGAAAGCCTCCCCCAAGTCCGCCAAGTCCACCAAGAAGGCCGCCCCGGCGGATCCCGAAGTCGAGGCCGTCGACGTCGACGCGGCCGAAGACTTCGACGCCGAACCCGACCTCAGCGAGCCAGACATCGAAATCGACGCCGCCGACCTCAACCTCGACGACCTGGAGGAAGAAGTCGCGGCCGACGACACCGACATCGTGCCGGGCGACGCCGAGGCCGTCCCGGTCGCGGCGGTCGAGGCGGCGGCCGATGACGAGGAGGAGCTCGCCGAGCCCAGCGAAAAGGACAAGGCCTCAGGCGATTTCGTCTGGGACGAGGACGAATCCGAGGCGTTGCGTCAGGCCCGCAAGGACGCCGAGCTGACCGCGTCGGCGGACTCGGTTCGCGCTTACCTGAAACAGATCGGCAAGGTGGCGCTGCTCAACGCGGAGGAAGAGGTCGAGCTGGCCAAGCGGATCGAGGCCGGCCTGTATGCCACCCAGCTGATGACCGAGCACGCCGAGCGCGGCGACAAGCTGCCCGCCGCCCAGCGCCGGGACATGATGTGGATCTGCCGCGACGGCGACCGCGCGAAAAACCATCTGCTGGAAGCCAACCTGCGGCTGGTGGTGTCGCTGGCCAAGCGCTACACGGGCCGCGGCATGGCGTTCCTCGACCTGATCCAGGAGGGGAACCTGGGCCTGATCCGCGCGGTCGAGAAGTTCGACTACACCAAGGGTTACAAGTTCTCCACCTACGCGACGTGGTGGATCCGCCAGGCCATCACCCGCGCCATGGCCGACCAGGCCCGCACCATCCGCATCCCGGTGCACATGGTCGAGGTGATCAACAAGCTGGGCCGCATCCAGCGCGAGCTGCTGCAGGACCTGGGCCGCGAGCCCACGCCCGAGGAGCTGGCCAAGGAAATGGACATCACGCCCGAAAAGGTGCTCGAGATCCAGCAATACGCGCGCGAGCCGATCTCGCTGGACCAGACCATCGGCGACGAGGGCGACAGCCAGCTGGGCGACTTCATCGAGGACAGCGAGGCGGTGGTGGCCGTCGACGCGGTGTCGTTCACGCTGCTGCAAGACCAGCTGCAATCGGTGCTCGAGACGCTGTCCGAGCGCGAAGCCGGTGTAGTACGGCTGCGTTTCGGCCTCACCGACGGCCAGCCCCGCACCCTGGACGAGATCGGGCAGGTGTACGGCGTCACCCGCGAGCGCATCCGCCAGATCGAGTCCAAGACGATGTCAAAGTTGCGCCACCCCAGCCGTTCTCAGGTGCTGCGCGACTACCTGGACTGAGATTTGGGCGTAGGCGTACGCGAGCGATCGCGGCGCCGAACGACCGCGAAACCTACGACGCTGCCGACTCGTCGGCGCCGGGCAGTTTGGTGAGGCTGTGGAATGCCGCGCTGAAGATGGCGGCGATGTCGCGATCGTCGGCGGTGGCGATGGGCTCCTTGTTGAGCAGCACGCGCAGCACGCCGATGCCCAGGAGCAGTGCGGTGACCATGTCGGCGCGAAGTCGCGGTTGGTCGGCGATGATGCGGTCGGACAGGTTGCGGGTGATACCGATTTCGATCTGCTGGTTGAGCCGTGCGACGACCTCGGGATCCCCGCTCGAGCGCAGCAGCGCGAACAGCGGGGCGTCGATATCGCGACGGGCTTGCAGGACTCGGTCGATCAGCAGCTGCCCCACCGCGTGATCCGCGGCGGCCCGGGCGGCGGGAACATTGCCCGAGATATCGGTGGCCTCGGTGAAGAGCTCTCGCTTGGACCCGAAGTAGCGCCTGATCAGCATCACGTCGACGCCGGCTTGTGCGGCGATGGCGCGCAGTGAGGTAGCCCGATAACCCTGGCGCAAGAACTGCTCGCGAGCGGCCTGCAGAAGGCGTGCCCGGGTGGCGGCGGCGCTGCGACGCGGCGGGGCGCTCGCTTCCGGGCCTGCCCGATTGACCGTGCGCGACATGCCGCCTCCATCGAGTCTTATCCACGCGAGTTTATCTACAACTGTAGACATCATTCCCATACGGGACTAACATTTTGTATGTCTACAGCTGTAGACATACCGTTCGGTTCACGCACGGGCTCGAAAGTGGGTGACCCACATGGCTGATCAGCCACACACGCCGGCGCCGACCGGCATCGGCGCCACCTCCCTCGGTGTCGCACTGCTGCGCGCGCGGGAAAGCCGCCGCACCGACCGGCTGTTCGACGATCCGTACGCGCAAGCGTTTGTCGACCGCGCCCATCCCGACGGCTCGCCGTGGGCCGGCACCGGTGCCGGCCCGAAATTCCTTGAGCTGATGGCCGGGCAGGTCGCGGTGCGTACCCGCTTTCTCGACCAAGCACTGGCCGATGCCGCCGGCACGGGCATCACCCAGGTCGTCCTGCTGGCCTGCGGCATGGACAGCCGCGCGTTTCGCCTCGCCTGGCCGGCCGGCACCGCGATCTATGAAGCCGACCAGCCCGAGGTCTTACGGTTCAAGTCGGCCGTGTTGGACGAGCTGCACGCGCAGCCGCGGTGTCATCGGGTCGCAGTGCAAGTGGATTTGGGAACCGACTGGCCCGCAAGGCTGTTCGAGGCCGGGTTCGATCCGCACAAGCGCACGGCCTGGCTGGCCGAAGGGATCCTATACGCTCTCGAACCCGATGCCGCCGACGTGTTTCTCGATCGCATCAGCGCGTGCTCGGCGCCGGGAAGCACCCTGGCCTTCGACCACAACGAGGATTCGCCACTGCTTCGCGCCGCGCTCACCGCGATCTCACCCGAACTCGTCGCATTGTGGCGGGGCGGTCCGGGCGACGATCTGGGGACCTGGCTGCAACGGCGCGGCTGGCACGCCGAGGTGCGCGACATTGCACAGCTTGCCGCCGAATACGGCCGTCCTGCCCCGCCCGCCTTCGACCCCCACAACGATGCGGCCGGCCGCGGCTGGCTGGTCGCCGCCACCAGACGCCGGCCTGAAAACCGAACGCGCTAAGGAGGATTCATCGTGGCAGGAGTCATGCTCGTCAAACAAAAAGTCGGCAGTACCGAGCAGTGGAACGCCGTTTTCCGCGACCCTCAATTGGATGCGGTGCGCCGTGAGCACGGTTTGGTGGTGACCGGGACCTACGTCGACGCCGAGGACGCGAACACCGTCATCGTCGTGATGGATATGCACGACCTCGCCAAGGCCCGTAGATTCGCCGCTTCCAAAGAATTGGCGACCGCGCGCGAGCGGGCCGGCGCGATCGGCTCCCCGGAGGGCGTATGGTTCGCGCCGCATCAAATCCAATGACCGGCAGTGCCTCGCTGCAGCGCCCCGCTCGGGTCGTAATAGAGCTCCTGGCGGGCTATCAGCCCGTCGTGGTAGCGGTAGACCACCACGTACGTCGAGCGCAGGCGGTGCGCACCCGAGGTCCAGTCGAACTGCACGCGCACGAACGCGACGTCCCCGCCCGGCGCGATGGCGTGCTCGGTCGCCTCGTAGCGGATGTCGGCGCAGCCGCGGATGGTGAGCGCGATGAACTCGAGCGTGCGGTCGACGCCGTCGATCCGGTCGGGCCAGTCGAAGAGCCGCACCGTCGGGCTGACGTACACCACGTCGGGCGAATAGAGACCCCGCGCGACCTCGGGGTCGCCGGCGGCGAACGCCCGCGCGAAGCGCGCCTCCTGCGCAAGCAGCGCGTCCTCGGAGATGCCAGGATTGGCCATCGCTCGCTCCCTCCGCCGGGCGGCCCCGGTTGCCGCCGAGCTTAATTCGGTGTCGTCCAACGTGTTTGGTCGGCTACTGTGACCGCATGTCGGCCCACCGCAAACTTGTCTCGTCCGAATCCGAATTCGAATCGGTGGTCGGCTACTCGCGCGCGGTTCGCGTCGGCCCGCACGTGGCGGTGGCCGGGACGACCGGCGCCGGGCCGGCGGGCGACATCGCCGCGCAGACCCGAGATGCCTTGCGCCGCATCGAGATTGCGCTCCGGCAGGCCGGCGCTGCGCTCACCGACGTGATCCGGACCCGCATCTACGTCACCGACATCGCCCGCTGGCGCGAGGTCGCGGCGGTGCACGCGGAAGTCTTCGGCGACGTGCGTCCCGTCGCCACCATGGTGGAGGTCGCCGCGCTGATCGCTCCCGACCTGCTGGTCGAGGTCGAGGCCGACGCCTACGTCGACTCCCTCGCCTCCTGAGGTCCCGCGATGGGCGGGAAGGCACCGTCGGCCCCCGGCGGATAGTCCGTGACCCTCGTCACAGCGCGCACCGGGATCGGGCCGTACAGGTGCGGGAACACCATCGACTCGGGATCGGTTGCCACGCCCGGCTCCCAGCGCACGGGCGAGTCCAGCAGGGCCGGATCGACGCGCAGCAGGACCAGGTCGTCGCGGCCGCGGTAGAGCCGGTTGGCCGGCAGGTGTACCTGCTCGAGCGTCGACAGATGGATGAACCGGTCCCCGGCGCACGGCCGGATCTCGCCGCGGGCGCGGGCGGCGGCCCACTCTTCGGCGCCGCACAGGTGCACCAGGGGGCCGGGAGCGGACGTCACGTCGGGCCAGCTTAAAGCGGGTGCCCGACGCAGGTGGGGACTCCGTGAGAAACGACACACCCGATAACGGTCGGGGAACAACGCGAAAACCGGATACGTCTGAGACAGTGAATGTACGAAAAAATGGGAGAAGCCATGAACGCAACTTTGACCAGTCCCGAGCTGACCAGAGCGGACCGCTGCGATCGCTGCGGTGCCGCGGCTCGCGTCCGTGCCAAGCTGCCTTCGGGGGCCGAGCTTCTCTTCTGCCAGCACCACGCCAACGAGCACGAGGCGAAGCTGACCGAGCTGTCCGCGGTGCTGGAGGTCAGCGGCAACTAGGTCCGCGAACTCACCCATCTGCAATGTGGGGCGCCGGCGCAGTCATCGGTAATGCTGGACCCCTATGAGCGATCAGGTCGCCGCGAGGCCGTCCCGCCACCACATCTGGCGAATCAGCCGCAGGACCCTCTCCAAGAGCTGGGACGACTCGATCTTTTCCGAGTCGGCGCAGGCCGGCTTCTGGTCGGCGCTGTCGCTGCCGCCGCTGCTGCTGGGGATGCTGGGCAGCCTGGCCTATGTGGCGCCGCTGTTCGGCCGGGACACGCTGCCGTCGATCGAGAAAAGCATCCTGTCCACCGCGCACAGCTTCTTCTCGCCGAGCGTCGTCAACGAGATCATCGAGCCCACCATCCGCGACGTCACCGCCAACGCCCGGGGCGAGGTGGTGTCGCTGGGTTTCGTGATCTCGCTGTGGGCGGGGTCGTCGGCGATCTCGGCATACGTCGACGCCGTGGTGGCGGCCCACGACCAGACTCCCCTGCGGCACCCGGTGCGGCAGCGGTTCTTCGCGCTGTTTCTCTACGTGGTGATGCTGGTGTTCGTGGTGTGTGCCGCGCCGGTGATGGTGGTGGGCCCGCGCAAGGTGAGCGAGCACATCCCGTACAGCCTGGCCAACATCCTGCGCTACGGCTATTACCCCGCGCTGATCCTCGGCCTGATGCTCGGGATCGTGCTGCTGTACCGGGTGTCGCTGCCGGTGCCGCTGCCCACCCACCGGCTGGCGTTCGGCGCCGTGCTGGCGACGGCGTTCTTCGTGACCGCGACGCTGGGCCTGCGCGTCTACCTGAGGTGGATCACCAGCACCGGCTACACCTACGGCGCGCTGTCCACCCCGATCGCGTTCCTGCTGTTCGCGTTCTTCGGCGGCTTCGCCATCATGCTGGGCGCCGAGCTCAACGCCGCCATCCAGGAGGAGTTCCCGGCGCCGGCCACCCACGCGCACCGGCTGCGCAACTGGTTGCTGGCCCGCGCGGGCGCGACGCAGCCGCCGGCCTGATCAGCCCTTCTTGAGCCGGTCGTAGATCTGCTTGCACTCCGGACACACCGGTGAGCCCGGCTTGGCCGCCCGCGTGACGGGAAACACCTCGCCGCACAACGCCACCACGTGGCTGCCCATGACCGCGCTCTCGGCGATCTTGTCCTTCTTGACGTAGTGGAAGTATTTGGGGGTATCGCTGCCGGTCCCGTCGTCGACGCGTTCGTCGGTCTCGGTGCGTTCGATCGTCTGGGTCTGCATACCTCACATTGTGCAACACCGCGCGCCGCCGGTCGCCAAACCGGCCGAGCCGGAGTCGAGCGCGTGTGGGACAGTGGAGGAATGACGCGCGGCTCCGGTCCGGGGTCCGGAAACTTCGACAGGTTCGACGACTTCGACCGCAACAAGGCCCGGCCGGTGCTGATCACCGCCGCCGCACCGTCGTACGAAGAGCAGCACCGCGCGCGGGTCCGCAAATACCTCACCCTGATGGCGTTCCGGGTTCCGGCGCTCGTCTTCGCCGCGCTGGCCTACGGCGCCTGGCACAACGGCCTGATCTCACTGCTGATCGTGGCGGCGTCGGTGCCGCTGCCGTGGATGGCCGTGCTGATCGCCAACGACCGGCCGCCGCGCCGCGCCGACGAGCCCCGGCGGTTCGACAGCGCGCGGCGCCGCACCCCGCTGTTCCCCACCGCCGAGCGGCCCGCGCTCGAGGCTCGCCGGCATCCGCTGCCGCACGCGGGCCCGGACGGCGACGCGGACTACGACGCGGGTTCTGGCATGGGTTCCGGCTGACCGGCCGCGAACCGGACTTCTCAGGACATTCTCAGGTCGGCGGCACATTTGTGCACGTCAAGTCGTGTGAGATGCCGAATCCGCGGGAACTCCAAGGGCGGACCTGTCGTTAAAGGACATGACAGTACAAGCCAATCGGGAGGTCGCTATGGCCGAAACACGGGCCACCACTAGCAGGATTGACGGCGATCTGGATGCTCAAAGCCCCGCGGCGGACCTCGTGCGCGTTTACCTGAACGGCATTGGTAAGACCGCGTTGCTCAACGCCGCGGGCGAGGTAGAACTCGCCAAGCGCATCGAGGCCGGGCTTTACGCCGAGCACCTGCTGCAAACCCGTAAGCGCCTCGGCGAGAACCGCAAACGCGATCTCGCGGCCGTCGTGCGCGACGGCGAGGCCGCGCGCCGTCACCTGCTGGAAGCGAATCTGCGCCTGGTGGTTTCGCTGGCCAAGCGTTACACGGGCCGGGGCATGCCGCTGCTGGACCTCATCCAGGAGGGCAACCTGGGCCTGATCCGCGCGATGGAAAAGTTCGACTACACAAAGGGATTCAAGTTCTCGACGTACGCCACGTGGTGGATCCGTCAGGCCATCACCCGCGGCATGGCCGACCAGAGCCGCACCATCCGGCTGCCGGTCCACCTCGTCGAGCAGGTCAACAAGCTGGCGCGGATCAAGCGGGAGATGCACCAGAACCTCGGGCGCGAGGCCACCGACGAGGAGCTGGCCGCCGAGTCGGGCATTCCGGTCGAGAAGATCAACGATCTGCTCGAGCACAGCCGCGACCCGGTGAGCCTGGACATGCCGGTCGGCTCCGAGGAGGAGGCCCCGCTGGGCGACTTCATCGAGGACGCCGAGGCGATGTCCGCCGAGAACGCGGTGATCGCCGAGCTGCTGCACACCGACATCCGCAGCGTGCTGGCCACCCTCGACGAGCGTGAGCATCAGGTGATCCGGTTGCGTTTCGGTCTGGACGACGGCCAGCCGCGCACCCTGGACCAGATCGGCAAGCTGTTCGGTCTGTCGCGCGAGCGGGTGCGTCAGATCGAGCGGGACGTGATGGCCAAACTGCGCAACGGGGAACGCGCCGATCGGCTACGGTCGTACGCGAGCTGACCCCGCCAACCCAGAGCCAGGTAGCAGACAGTATGCCCGTCGCAGCAGCGGCGGGCATACTGCTTGCCTGGGACGCGTTGGACCCATTCGCGCAGCTGGCCAAGTAGACTCAGCGTCAACGGAGGGTGCTGGATGAACGAGCTGGTTGATACCACCGAGATGTATCTGCGGACGATCTACGACCTAGAGGAAGAGGGCGTCACGCCGCTGCGCGCCCGGATCGCCGAACGGCTCGACCAGAGCGGGCCGACCGTCAGCCAGACCGTGTCCCGCATGGAGCGGGACGGATTGCTCCACGTCGCCGGCGACCGCCACCTGGAGCTCACCGACAAGGGTAGGGCCCTGGCCGTCGCCGTGATGCGCAAGCACCGCCTCGCCGAGCGATTGCTCGTCGACGTCATCGGGTTGCCGTGGGAAGAGGTGCACGCCGAGGCGTGCCGGTGGGAACACGTCATGAGCGAGGACGTCGAGCGGCGGCTGGTGAAGGTGCTCAACCACCCCACCACCTCCCCGTTCGGCAACCCGATCCCCGGGCTGCTGGACCTGGGCGTGGGCCCGGACTCGGGCGCCGAGGACGCCGACCTGGTCCGGTTGACCGAGTTGCCCGCCGGGTCGCCGGTCGCGGTGGTCGTGCGCCAGCTCACCGAGCACGTCCAGGGCGACATCGACCTGATCACCCGGCTCAAGGACGCCGGCGTGGTGCCCAACGCCCGGGTGACCGTCGAGACCGGCCCCGCCGGCGTGACCATCCTGATCCCGGGCCACGAAAACGTCACCCTGCCGCACGAGATGGCGCACGCGGTCAAGGTCGAGAAGGTCTGACGCGCACCGGTTCACGCCGAGCGGCTATCCCGCGCGCCGGCCGAAGCCCCGCCGCGGCGGCAGCCGCACGCCGAGCCGCTTCGCCAGCCGGTACCCGGTGACCGCGAGCTCACGGATCTGCTCGGGCCGCAACCCGGACTGCAACGCCATGTCCAGCATGCCCGCCATCCGGTGGTCCGGCGCGCAGCGCAGCGCGGCGTCCAGCGACACCCCGGCCAGCGGCCCGTCGCCACGCGCGTAGGCGCTGAACGCCAGCAACACCAGCGCCTCGACGCGCCACGGCAGCGGCAGGGCGCGCGCCAGCGCCGCCCACAGCGACTCGGCCTCCCCGGCGTTCTCGCCGACCGCGAGGGCGTACAGGATGTCGCGCACCTCCGGGTCGCTCAGCGCGCAGCCCAGCTCGGCCAGGTCGGCGTCGGGGAGCGGCTGACCGCCGGCCACCCGGGCGGCCGCGGCCATTGCGTTCTCCACGTCGCAACGGGTGCGCCCCGCGGGATCGGCGTCGTGAGCGGCCCGGCGCGCGGTCGCCCGCTCGGCGACCGAGGCCGCCAGCTCGGGGCGCTGCGCCCGCTCGTCGGCCGCGACGACGGCCTGCAGGTCGGCGCGGCGCGGATACAGCCGCCGGCCGTCGAGCACCGCCGCGGCCGCCAGCGGGGAGGCCGTCGGGTCGTCCACCGCGCCGGCCGAACCGCAGCCGTCCACGCAGCGCCAGCGCCCGCCCGCGGCCACCCGGTCCACCACGTGCACCGCCCACACGACGATGTCGTGCCGCGACAGCTCCTCGGTGAGCACCGCGCTCAGCTGCCGATAGTCCTCGTTGCACTGCGGGCAGTGCGCGCCTTCGGCGTCGACGATGACCGCGACCGCGGCCTGGGGCGCGGCCGCAGCGGCGACCTCGGCGAGGTGCGCGATTCGGTCGGCGAGCTTCTCGGACAGGTCGACCCGCAGCACCGACCCCAGCTCGCCGTCGCTCACCGACACCAGGACCAACGAATTCTCCGGCACGAAGCCGAGAACGGCCGGCAGCGCGGCGATCAGCGCGCCGGGGTGGTTCAGGTTCAGGTCGAAATCTCGTCCATGCGTCGTCATGGGCCCAACGCTGGCGGCCACCACCGTCGGGCCGTGCGCGCCGGAGGTGACCGAGCCGGCCGTCTGTGGAGAAAGTCTCGACTGTGAGCCTTATCGTCTATCCATGGGTTCGATGCAGGAGTACGACATCGTCGTCATCGGGTCGGGACCCGGCGGCCAGAAGGCCGCCATCGCCTCGGCCAAGCTGGGCAAATCCGTGGCGATCATCGAACGCGGCCGCATGCTCGGCGGCGTCTGCGTCAACACCGGCACGATCCCGTCGAAGACGTTGCGCGAGGCGGTGCTTTACCTCACCGGGATGAACCAGCGCGAGCTCTACGGGGCGAGCTACCGGGTGAAGGACCGGATCACCCCGGCCGACCTGCTGGCCCGCACCCAGCACGTGATCGGCAAGGAGGTCGACGTGGTGCGCAACCAGTTGATGCGCAACCGAATCGACCTGCTGCTCGGGCATGGCCGATTCGTCGACCCGCACACCATCGTCATCGAAGACCCGGGCCGCCGCGAAATGACCACCGTCACAGGCGAATTCATCGTCATCGCCACCGGCACCCGGCCGGCCCGGCCGTCCGGGGTCGAGTTCGACGAGGAGCGGGTGCTGGACTCCGACGGGATCCTCGACCTCAAGTCGCTGCCGGCCTCGATGGTGGTCGTCGGCGCGGGTGTGATCGGCATCGAGTACGCGTCGATGTTCGCCGCGCTGGGCACCAAGGTCACCGTCGTGGAAAAGCGGGACAACATGCTCGACTTCTGCGACCCCGAGGTGGTCGAGGCGCTGAAGTTCCACCTGCGCGACCTGGCGGTGACGTTCCGGTTCGGCGAGGAGGTGACCGCGGTCGACGTCGGCTCCGCCGGCACCGTCACCACCCTGGCCAGCGGCAAGCAGATTCCCGCCGAGACGGTCATGTACTCCGCGGGGCGCCAGGGCCAGACCGACCACCTCGACCTGCACAACGCCGGCCTGGAAGTCGAAGGGCGCGGCCGGATCTGGGTCGACGACAGGTTCAAGACCAAGGTGGAGCACATCTACGCCGTCGGCGACGTGATCGGCTTCCCGGCGCTGGCCGCGACGTCGATGGAACAGGGGCGGCTGGCCGCCTACCACGCGTTCGGCGAGGCATGCGACGGCATCACCGAGCTGCAGCCGATCGGCATCTACTCGATTCCCGAGATCTCCTACGTCGGGGCCACCGAGGTGGAGCTGACCAAGGACGCGATCCCCTACGAGGTGGGGGTGGCCCGGTACCGGGAGCTGGCCCGCGGCCAGATCGCCGGGGACTCCTACGGCATGCTCAAGCTGCTGGTGTCCACCGACGACCGAAAACTGTTGGGGGTGCACATCTTCGGCACCAGCGCCACCGAGATGGTGCACATCGGGCAGGCCGTGATGGGCTGCGGCGGGACGGTCGACTACCTCGTCGACGCGGTGTTCAACTATCCGACGTTCTCGGAGGCCTACAAGGTCGCCGCGCTCGACGTGACCAACAAGATGCGGGAGCTGTCCCAGTTCCGCCGCTGATCAGCAGCTGTCGTCGAGGTCGTTGGGCACCGGGTCACCGGGCCCGCCCGCCTCGGCGCGGGCCAGCAGTTGCGTGGTCTGCGCGTCGAACGGCGCCGAGTACGACACGTTCGCCGCGCAGCCACCGCGCTCGAAACCACCGATCAGCCCGGTGAGCGTGGTGCCGCTGACCCACGGCGCGCCGCTGGTGCCGTCGACCATCCCCTCGCACACCAGCGAGGGGAACCCGGCGTCGTTGATCGACGTGGTGGCCTGGCAGCCGATGGGCGAGCCGCCCACGCCGGCCGGATAGCCCATCACCGTGACGTGGCTGCCGGGCGGCGGCGCGGTGCCCAGCGTCAGCGCCAGGCCGACGTGGGACTCGACGGAGACGCCGGCGTCGTTGCTGACCCGCGCGATCGCGTAGTCCGCGTGCGGGTCCTTGCTGGCCAGCCAGCGCGGATCGAGGTAGACGGCGTCGGCCTTCCACACGTTCGCGGGCGCGGGATCGCCCATCAGGCCGGGCGCGAAGGACAGCTGGGCGGCCCCGGCCAGGCAGTGCGCCGCAGTGATCATCAGGTTCCCGGTCGCCGAGTGCACGACCGACCCGGTGCACACATGCAGCGGCCCCTTGTCGATGAAGACGGCCCCCACCCGGCGGTCCGGGTCCACCTGGGCCGCGACGGACTTCTGTTGGGGCTGGCTGAGCCGCTGCACCAACGGCCCGGTGGCCACGGGCACGGACACGGTCGGTTTCGCCGCGGGGTCGGCGGGACGGCTGCACGACGTCAGCAACGCCGCCACCCCGATCACCGGACACAGCAACACAATCGGCACGCGCATTTGACTGCAATCATGCCTGACGGCGCACTGGCAAGCACAATTCGACGCGACGCCGGGTGTTGGTAGATTTGCCGGCAAACTCCGCGCGGGGCGCGCGCGTGCCGCCGAGATTACGTTCCGGCGCCACTGCGTTTCGTTTATTGGTGCCCATCGACTTGGGGGACACTGGTAGGGGCACCCTGGAGAAACCCCCGAAAGGAGGCAACCCGATGGCCCACGATCAAAACCGGGACGACGGGCTGTACCAGCCAGGGCAGCCCGGCATGTACGAGCTCGAGTTCCCGGCACCGCAGTTGTCGACGTCCGACGGCCGCGGCCCGGTGCTGGTCCATGCCCTGGAAGGGTTCTCCGACGCCGGACACGCGATACGGCTGGCCGCCACCCATTTGAAGGCGGCGCTGGACACCGAGCTGGTCGCGTCATTTGCGATCGACGAATTGCTGGACTACCGCTCGCGGCGGCCGCTGATGACATTCAAGACCGATCACTTCACCGACTACGACGATCCGGAGCTGAGCCTGTACGCCCTGCGCGACAGCGTCGGCACCCCGTTTCTGTTGCTGGCCGGTATGGAGCCCGACCTCAAGTGGGAGCGTTTCGTCACCGCGGTGCGCCTGCTGGCCGAGCGCCTCGGCGTGCGGCAGACCATCGGCCTGGGCACCGTCCCGATGGCGGTCCCCCACACCCGGCCGATCACCCTGACCGCGCACTCCAACCACAGGGAGTTGATCGCCGATTTCCAGCCGTGGATCTCCGAGATCCAGGTCCCCGGCAGCGCGTCGAACCTGCTCGAATACCGGATGGCCCAGCACGGTCACGAGGTCGTCGGGTTCACCGTGCACGTGCCGCACTACCTGACGCAGACCGACTACCCCGCCGCGGCGCAGGCGCTGCTCGAGCAGGTGGCCAAGACCGGGTCGCTGGAACTCCCGCTGTCGGCGCTGACCGAGGCGGCGGCGGAGATCCGAGCCAAGATCGACGAGCAGGTCGAGGCCAGCGCGGAGGTGGCCCAAGTGGTGGCCGCCCTCGAGCGCCAGTACGATGCCTTCATCGACGCTCAGGCGAACAGGTCGTTACTGACTCGCGACGAGGACCTGCCTAGCGGCGACGAGATTGGCGCAGAGTTCGAGCGGTTCCTGGCCCAGCAGGCCGAGAAGAGGTCCGAGGACGACGACTCGGCCTGACCGCTCGCAACCGGCTCGACGACTAGGTGGGCGGGGATGACTGAGCGGAAACGCAAGAGCAATCTTCGCCCGGTGCGGGAAGTGACCGCGCCGACCCTGCAGTTCCGGACCATCCACGGGTACAAGCGGGCGTTCCGGGTCGCCGGGTCCGGGCCGGCGCTGCTGTTGATCCACGGCATCGGCGACAACTCGACCACCTGGAACACCGTGCAGGCCAAGCTCGCCCAGCGGTTCACGGTGATCGCCCCCGACCTGCTCGGGCACGGGCAGTCCGACAAGCCGCGCGCCGACTACTCGGTTGCCGCCTACGCCAACGGGATGCGCGACTTGCTGTCCGTGCTGGACATCGAGCGGGTTACCATCGTGGGTCATTCGCTGGGCGGCGGGGTGGCGATGCAATTCGCCTACCAGTTCCCGCATCTGGTCGACCGGCTGATCCTGGTCGCCGCGGGCGGGGTCACCAAGGACGTCAACGTCGTCTTCCGGCTGGCCTCGTTGCCGATGGGCAGCGAGGCCCTGGCCCTGCTGCGGCTGCCCCTGGTGCTGCCGGCAGTTCAGCTGGCGGGGCGGCTGGCGGGCCTGGCGATCGGCTCGACCGACCTGGGGCGTGACCTGCCCAACGTGCTGCGGATCTTGGACGACCTGCCCGAGCCGACGGCCTCGGCGGCGTTCAGCCGCACCCTGCGGGCCGTGGTGGATTGGCGGGGACAGATCGTCACCATGCTGGACCGATGTTATTTGACCGAAGCCATCCCGGTGCAGATCATCTGGGGCAGCCGCGACGTCGTCGTCCCCGTCCGGCACGCCCACATGGCGCACGCCGCGATGCCCGGCTCCCGGCTGGAGATCTTCCAGCGCTCCGGCCACTTCCCCTTCCACGACGACCCGGCCCGTTTCATCGACGTCGTGCAGCGCTTCGTCGACACCACCGAGCCCGCCGAATACGACCCGGCCGCGCTGCGCGAGTTGCTCCGCACCGGCAGCGGCGAGCGGACCGTCACCGGTCCCGCCGGCACCCGCGTCGCGGTCCTCAACGCCATGGGCTCCGACGAACGCAGCGCCACCTGATCATCGCTTGCCCCTGGGTCGTACAGTCGGTCCATGGGTATCGACGTGACTGTGCTGCGCGTGTTCACCGATCCGGACCGCAACTTCGGCAATCCGCTCGGCGTGGTGGACGCGGCCCAGGTCGAGCCCCGCGACCGGCAGCGGCTGGCCACCCAATTGGGCTACAGCGAAACGATATTCGTCGATCTGCCCGCCGCCGGCTCCACCACCGCGCACGCCACGATCTACACGCCGCGAACCGAGATCCCGTTCGCGGGACATCCGACCGTCGGCGTTTCCTGGTGGCTGCGCGACCGGGGCACGCCGATCAACACGCTGCGGGTGCCGGCCGGCGTGGTGCAGGTCGGCTACGAGGGCGACCTCACGGTCATCAGCGCGCGCTCGGAGTGGGCCCCCGAATTGTTCGTCCACGAACTCGATTCGGTTGACGAGCTGCTGGCCGCCGACCCCGCCGATTATCCCGACGACACCGCCCACTACCTGTGGGCGTGGACCGACGAATCCGCCGGGTCACTGCGCGCCCGCATGTTCGCCGCGAATCTCGGTGTGCCGGAAGACGAGGCGACGGGCTCCGCGGCGATCCGCATCACCGACCACCTCAGCCGCGACCTGCACATCACGCAGGGCAAGGGGTCGAGGATCGAGACCATCTGGAGTCCCGAGGGCTGGGTGCGGGTGGCCGGGCGCGTCGTCAACGACGGTGTGACACAGGTGAATTGAGCGCGCGCGGTTTAGGCCTTGCGGTGCAACGTCGCGGAGAGGTGATGCTGCATGGGTTGCCCCACGGCGCCCATCCGCACCGAGTACGACAGCTCGTCGCCGTCGATCCGCAGGGAGCGTCCGAGCGCGGACACCTCTTTGGCGGTCGGGGTCAATCCGACGTCGGTGGTGGACAACTCGACCTCGATGACGCCGCCGGTCACCGAATAGGTGCCCACCTCGATCTCGGTGATGCCGCTGGGGTGGGCCAGCACCAGCTCGACCTGACCCGGCTGCGGCACCCGCAGATAGCCGGTCTCGGCGTGCAGGGGTTTGCCGTCGGCCACCGCCTTGGTCTTCTGCGCGTAGGCCAGAAACGGCTTGCCCACATGGGAGAACACGACCTCCTCGAGGTACTCGAAGGGCTGGATCGTGGGGTATTCGCCGGCGCCTCGACCGGCCCAGGTGCCGAGCAGTGGCGCCAGGGCCTCGAGATCGGGATGCAAGTCGGCAGGCATGAAAAACAGCGTAGTCCGGCGGGCACTGGCCCCCGGGACGCCGGTGGGTCAGCTCGGCGTGGACACCTTGCGGTGCGCGCGCAGCGCCTCGATCTCGCGCTCGAAATCGTCGGCCGACGAGAACGACCGATACACCGACGCGAATCGCAGGTAGGCCACCTCGTCCAGGTCGCGCAACGGCCCGAGGATGGCCAGGCCGACCTCGTGGCTGGGGACCTCCGGCGAACCGGCGGCCCGCACGGTGTCCTCGACCTGCTGGGCCAGCAGGTTGAGTGCGTCCTCGTCCACCTGGCGGCCCTGGCAGGCGCGGCGGACCCCCTTGATGACCTTCTCCCGGCTGAACGGCTCGGTCACCCCGCTGCGCTTGACCACGGCCAGGACCGCGGTTTCCACGGTGGTGAACCGGCGGCCGCATTCGGGGCAGGACCGGCGGCGCCGAATGGCCTGGCCCTCATCGGTTTCCCGCGAGTCGATCACCCTGGAGTCGGGATGCCGGCAGAACGGGCAGTGCATGGCCGCTCCTTCGCCGTGCTGACACCTCGCGGAACAGTCCGAGCGTACCCGTGCGCCGCCCCGGGAGGCCAACGCAACCGCGGTGCGCGCGCGCCCGTCGCCGCGAGGACCGAGCGGCCTTGGCCCGCTGCGGCTTTCGCAGTGCACCGGGGCGCCGTCAGCCGACCGGGGCGATCAGCGTCTGCCCGGCGGCCAGCGCCGGCGAGTTCAGGTCGTTGAGTTCGCGGATCCGGTCGGCAACCTGGCGAGCGGGCGCGTCCGGCGCCACCCGGTGCGCGACGTCCTGCAGGGACTCCCCGGCCTCGACGCGCACGACGGCCAGCTTGTCGGGCACCGGGGCGGCCGAACCGCCGGAGTCGCCGTTGGCCAGCTGGCCGAGGTTCGCGACCAGGCCGAGCCACAGCGTGATCGCGCCGGCGAGCAGCGCCAGCCCGACCGTGGTCAGCATCGTGACGGGCCGCCTGCGATGCGGCGCGACCGACATCGCGACGCCGGTGCCGTGGTAGCGCAGCGGCGCCCCGGCGGGCCGTGAGCTGCCCGGACGGCGGGGCCGGACCGGGCGCTCCCCCTGGTGGCGAGGCCCGTCGGCCGGCGCCCCGGCCGGGCGCCGGATGCCGCTGGTGCGCGGCGAGAGTGTGTGGATGACTGTCATGTGCGTTCCTCCGGTCAACTGGTCCTCGCTCGTGTGTTCGACTATATTCGCTCACCCGTTCGAAACCCGAACATTTGAGCGAAGCGTGTCGGACGAGCCAAACGCTAAACCACACCACCGACAAACCGCGTCGGTGCCTCCTCCTGACATGCAGCACAAATACCCGATACCCGCAAAAGTTACACACGTGTAATTCACCCGCCGTAGGGTCTTGACGCACCATCCCTAGGGTCTTTAGGCCTTGTTCCGGCCCGGTGTCGGCCCGGGCGACACGCGACTCGAACACATGTTTGATTATCGGCCGCCGGGCGGCTACATTCAGTGCCATGAGCGACAGCAACGACACTTCAGCCGCCGGCGCGGCCGGCCGGTTGCATTCCGTGGATCCATCGCTTACCGAGCGGCAGCGCACCATCCTCAACGTCATCCGGCAGTCGGTGACCAGCCGCGGCTATCCGCCCAGCATCCGGGAGATCGGTGACGCCGTCGGCCTGACGTCGACGTCCTCGGTGGCCCACCAGCTGCGCACCCTGGAGCGCAAGGGGTACCTGCGCCGCGACCCGAACCGTCCCCGGGCCGTCGACGTCCGCGGTGTCGAGGACACCCCGGCCGTCGCGGTGCCCGTCACCGACGTCGCCGGCTCGGACGCCCTGCCGGAACCCACCTTCGTGCCCGTGCTCGGGCGCATCGCGGCCGGTGGGCCGATCCTGGCCGAGGAGGCGGTCGAAGACGTCTTCCCGCTGCCCCGTGAGCTGGTCGGCGAGGGCGCGCTGTTCCTGCTCAAGGTCGTCGGCGACTCGATGGTCGAGGCCGCGATCTGTGACGGCGACTGGGTTGTGGTGCGGCAGCAGAATGTCGCCGACAACGGCGACATCGTCGCCGCCATGATCGACGGCGAGGCCACCGTCAAGACGTTCAAGCGCGCGGGCGGTCAGGTGTGGCTGATGCCGCACAACCCGGCGTTCGATCCGATCCCGGGCAACGACGCGACCGTGCTCGGCAAGGTCGTCACGGTGATTCGCAAGATCTGACGCGGAATCTTATTGTGCGGCAACGAGATTGAGACGTTCGCGGGTCAGTCCGCCCTGGTGAAGCCGTTGACCTGGGCGACTTCCTCGCTGGACATCCAGAGCTCGGCCAGCGTGTCCTGGTAGAGCCCGCTGTCGGGGGTGTAGTACAGGCCGAAGCTGGCGTTGACCTTGATGGGATATCCCTCGGGCGCCTGATACGGGTCGTCCAGGGGCAGGTGGATGGTCGGGCGCCCGGGTGAGCCCAGTCCCGCGCCGGCCGGTTCCTCCTCGGTGTCGACGGCCGCGTGCCGCCCGGACCGCGGGGCGGCGGCGGGCGTGACGGCGCCCGGCGCTGCGACATCCGGCGCCGTGTGCGGAACCGCGACGTCCGGGTACCCGGCGCCCGAATCGACCGCCTCGGGCGCCGCCGGGGGGTAGGCCTCGTCCGGATGGGCGGCATCCGCGGGGGCATGCGGAACGGCCACGTCCGGGTAGGCGGCCTCGATGTCGGCGGCCTCCGGGTACTCCTCATCGGGGTAGGCGGCTTCCAGGACGTCTTCGGGGGCGGCTTCGGGATGCTCGGGCTCGGCCCGAACACCCTGCGCCACAACACCTTCCGCGACAACGGGTATGGAATCGGTGTCGACCGCGTCGGGGTCCTCCTGCTCATCCTCCCTGGACCCGGACGGCCATTCGCCGCCGTATTCGTCCCCGGCCTCGTCGCCCCGCGACCAGCTGACCCGCGCCGACCCGGCGCCCACCGGCTCCTCCTCGGAGGGCCGCGGCTCGCCGAAGCCATAGTGCTCGGCGGCGACATCGGCTTCCTCGTGGCCCCAGCTGTCGTCGGCGTCGTAGCCACCGACGTCCACGTCGCGGTCGAACTCGTAGGCGGCGAGCTCCCGGGCCGTGCGACGGCGGCGCGCCCCGACCACCACATACCCCAACACCGCGAACAATGCCGCGATCGGAATTAGCGCCAGCAGGTACCACCAGTTCCAGGCGAACTTCTTGGCGTGGGGAGGCATCGCCGCGCCGCTGGGCTGGTTCTGGCCCGACACCTGCAGGCCGGACAGCAGCGGCGCCAGGTTGGACGGCTCGGTGGCGAACGTGTTCTTCGCGCGGTTCCACGAGATCTTGCCGCCGGCGAACTTCTGGGAGATCACGTCGCCGTCCACCGCCTGATCGGCGACCGGCACGCCCAGTTTGCCGCCGGGGCCGCGAAGCTTGTCCCAGGCCGCCTTCATGGCGCCGCGCACGACGAACGCGCCGTGCTGGGACGTCCAGAAGATCACCGGCTTATCGGCCGCGGCGAACGCGGAGACCCGGCTGCCGGGGACGCCGCCGTCGGACTCGTTGGCGATCGGGAAGCCCAGGTCGCTGCCGACCGGCCCGCCCAGCGACTCGTACTTGGCCAGCACGTCGCTCTCGACGGCGTTCGCGCCGGTGGCCTGGCTGAAGAACACCTTGCCGCCGGCGAAGTTCTGGGCGATCCCGTCGCCGCCGATGGGATATTGGCCGCCCTGCTTGGCGCCCAGCGGACCCGAGGCGCCGCCCGCGGCGCGCCACGCCATGTTGATCGCCGCGGTGGGATCGGTCGCCACCTGCAGGCCCTTGAGCTGGTCGGCCAGCACCGGCGGGGTGGTGCTGAAGTCCTTGGTCTTCCGGTTCCAGGAGATCAGGCCGCCGGTGAACTTCTGCGAGGTGACCTCGCCGTCGTAGGTCTCGTCGCCGACCGGGGCGCCGAGCACGCCGCCCGAGCTGCCGAGCTTGTCCCACGCGGCGTTCATCGCGCCGCGCACCACGAAGGCGCCGTGCTCGGACGTCCAGAAGATCACCGGCTTGTCGCTGGCGGAGAACGTGGCCACCCGGCTGTCCGGCCCGGCGAGGCCGGGGACCTCGTTGATGGTCGGAAATCCCAGGTCGCTGTTGGCCGGGCCGCCGAGCGCCTCGTATTTGTCCAGGATCGGCCCGTAGACGAACTTGGCGCCGGTGTCGGTGGTGTAGAACATCTTGCCGCCGCCGAAGTCCAGCGCGAACCCGTCGCCGACCGGGTAGACGTCGCCCTTCCTGGGGCCCAGGGGTGAACTGTCGCCGCCGGCCTTCTCCCACGCCGCCATGATGGCCGCCTCGGCGTCGCCGATCGGGGACGCCGAGGCCGTGGGCGCCAGGAACGCCGCGGCCACCACCGCGGCCGCCATGCTCACCAGCGCGCGCCCGAACAGCCTGCGCAGTGGACCTCTCTGCGGTTTCACCAAGCCTCCCAGCCGACGGATATGCCCCTTGTTGCGGCCATGCCCGCACCCTGCAGACCCTGCGAGCGGGTGATACCCCCACCGCGAGTTGGCAACCCGCATCGGTACGCGTTATCGCCGGGCTCGCATAACTTTGCTCCAGCAACCGGAGAATTCGAAGCCAAATCACGAATTTTACGAAAACGGATATCACTCCGATGTCGAAATGATGCGGGGCCACAGCCATGTCGCGACCATTCGGTCCACAGGTCGCGCGGCATCGCCGGAGTGCGGGCAGCAAAACGCATGCGCCGACGGTACGCGAGGCCGTCGATCGAAGCTGGATATACCCGGCCAAAACACCGATCGGCGCACGGTTGAATTTGCCCGCGAATTTGCCGCGGACCAAACGACGCGACGACGGAGTCGTTGCCTGTCAACACGATTGCGTTCGCCAACGGCGCGCCGACGGGGCCGCCGCGGAGGCTAGACCCCGAGGCTGCGCCCGATGATCTCCTTCATGATCTCGGTCGTGCCACCGTAGATCGTCTGCACCCTGGCGTCGAGATAGGCACGCGCGACCGGGTATTCGCGCATGTAGCCGTACCCGCCGTGCAGCTGCAGGCAGCGGTCGATCAGGTGGACCTGCTTCTCGGTGGAGTACCACTTGGCCATCGCGGCCTGTTCGGCGGTCAGCTTCTCCTCGAGGTGCAGCCGGATGAACTCGTCGACCATGACGCGCACCACGGTGGCCTCGGTGGCCAGCTCGGCCAGCACGAAGCGGCTGTTCTGGAAGCTGCCGATGGGTTTGCCAAAGGCCTTGCGCTCCTTGGTGTATCGCAGCGTGTCCTCCAGCACGGCCTCCATCGCGGCGGCCGCCATGATGGCGATCGAGATCCGTTCCTGCGGCAGGTTCTGCACCAGGTAGATGAAGCCCTTGCCCTCCTCGCCGAGCAGGTTTTCGACTGGAACGTGCACGTCGGTGAACGACAATTCGGCGGTGTCCTGGGCGTCGAGCCCGATCTTGTCCAGGTGCCGTCCGCGTTCGAAGCCCTTCATGCCGCGTTCGACGACGAGCAGCGAAAAGCCGTGTGCCCCCTGGTCCGGGTCGGTCTGCGCCACCACGATCACCAAGTCCGAGTTGATCCCGTTGGTGATGAACGTCTTTGAGCCGTTGAGCACGTAGTGATCACCCTGCTTGACGGCGCGGGTCTTGATGCCCTGTAGGTCGCTGCCGGTGCCCGGCTCGGTCATCGCGATCGCGGTGATCAGCTCCCCGCTGCAGAACTTGGGCAACCAGCGCTGCTTCTGCTCCTCGGTGGCCAGCCGCAGCAGGTACGGGGCGACCACGTCGTTCTGCAGCCCGAACCCGATCCCGCTGTAGCGCCCGGCGGTGGTCTCCTCGGTGACGATCGTGTTGTACCGGAAGTCGGGGTTGCCGCCGCCGCCGTATTCCTCGGGCACCGCCATGCCGAGAAAGCCCTGTTTGCCCGCCTCGAGCCACACGCCGCGGTCGACGATCTTGGCCTTCTCCCATTCCTCGTGATACGGCGCGACGTGGCGCTCGAGAAAGGTGCGGTAGGACTCGCGGAACAATTCGTGCTCGGGCTCGAAAAGAGTGCGCTGGTACTTGACGGCACTGCTCATGGCTGACCTCCGGGCGAACGGGAACTCTGCCGCCCAACATATACCAACCAGACGGTTGGTCGGCGGCTGGGCACGTCGGCTATTGCGTCGGGTCGCCGTCGGTGGAGAACTCGCGCAGGCTGGCGGCCAGCGCCACCGGGACCCGGGCCCGCAGGCGGGTCCCCTCCGGGTTGTGCTCGGTCTGCTGCACCCGCCCGTCGGCGTGCACCCGGGCCACCAGGTCGCCGCGGTCGTAGGGGATCACCACGTCGACGGCGGTATCGGCGGGCGTCGTGAGCTCGGCCATCCGGCGGCGCAGGGCGTCGATCCCCTCGCCGGTGCGGGCGGAGACGAACACCGCGCCGGGCAGCCCGTGCCGAAGCTTGGCCAGCATCAGATCGCTCGCGGCATCCACCTTGTTCACCACCAACAGCTCGGGCGGCGGGTCGCCATCGTGGTCGGCCCCATAGTCGGAGACGACCTCGGAGATCACCTGCCGGACCGCGTCGATCTGGGCCGGCGGGTTGACGTCGGAGCCGTCGACGACGTGCACCAGCAAATCCGCGTCGACCACCTCCTCCAGCGTGGAGCGGAACGCCTCGACCAGCTGGGTGGGCAGGTGCCGCACAAACCCGACCGTGTCGGTGAGGACGTACGGCCTCCCGTCGTCGAACTCGGCGCGCCGGGTGGTGGGGTCCAGCGTGGCGAACAACGCGTCCTCCACCAGCACCCCGGCCCCGGTCAGCGCGTTGAGCAGGCTGGACTTGCCGGCGTTGGTGTAGCCGACGATGGCGATCGACGGGATGTCGCTGCCGAGCCGACGGCTGCGCTGGGTGTCGCGCGCCTGCTTCATGGCCTTGATGTCGCGGCGCAGCTTGGCCATCCGCTCCCGGATGCGCCGCCGGTCGGTCTCGATCTTCGTCTCGCCCGGACCGCGCAGGCCCACCCCGCCGCCGCTGCCGCCGGCGCGGCCGCCGGCCTGCCGCGACATGGACTCGCCCCAGCCGCGCAGCCTGGGCAGCATGTACTCCATCTGGGCCAGCGAAACCTGCGCCTTGCCCTCCCGGCTGGTGGCGTGCTGGGCGAAGATGTCGAGGATCAGCGCGGTGCGGTCGATGACCTTGACCTTCACCGCCTTCTCCAGCGCGGTCAGCTGCGCCGGGGACAGCTCGCCGTCGCAGATGACGGTGTCGGCGCCGGTCGCCACGACCACCTCGCGCAACTCGGCGGCCTTGCCCGACCCGATGTAGGTGGACGGGTCGGGGCGGTCGCGGCGCTGGATGAGTCCCTCGAGCACCAGCGAGCCGGCGGTCTCGGCCAGCGCGGCGAGCTCGGCCAGGCTGGCCTGGTTGTCCGCCGCGCTGCCCTCGGTCCACACCCCGACCAGCACCACGCGCTCCAGCCGCAGCTGGCGGTACTCGACCTCGGAGATGTCGGCCAACTCGGTCGACAGCCCGGCGACGCGGCGCAGCGCCGATCGGTCCTCGAGGGCGAGCTCGCCCGCACTGGGCTCTGGATCCGGGTGATCGTGAAAGGGAGTTTCGGGATGAGTCATAGGCAATTAGCAATGGTGCACGCCAAATCGGTGCAGCGCACTTGATTTAACGCTCCTGCGCGCACCACCATTCCTCGCTGATCTCGCCGCGGGCCACCAGCACCGACGGCCCGCGCAGGTAGCTGGTGGCGTCGGTGACGGTGACGACGACGTCGCCGCCCGGCACCCGGACCGTGAGCGTGCCGGTGTCGGCGCCGGCGTCGGCCAGCGCGGCGACCGCGGCCGCGACCGTTCCCGTGCCGCACGAGCGGGTTTCGCCCACGCCGCGCTCGTGCACGCGCATCCGCACCAGCCCGCCGTCCGCCCGCGTGAGGATCTCGACGTTGACCCCGTCGGGGAACTGCGCACGGTCGTATTGCACGGACGCGCCCACGTCCAGGGCCGCGAGGTCGTCGACGCTCAGGTCGGCGGCCACGCACGCCAGGTGCGGGTTGCCCACGTCGACCGCCAGCCCGGTGAACCGCCGCCCGCCGACCACGACCTCGAAGGCCGGCCCGCCGCTGCCCAGCCGGTTGGCCTTGCCCATGTCGACGGTGATGTCGGCGCCGGTGGCGTCGGCATGGTGCAGGGTGACCGGCCGGGGTCCGGCCAGCGACCCGACCACGAACTGGTCGCGGGACTCCAAACCGCTGGCGCGCAGGTAATGCGCGAACAACCGCGCGCCGTTGCCGCACATCTGGGCGGTCGACCCGTCGGCGTTGCGGTAGTCCATGTACCAGTCGCTCGGTTCGACGCCGTCGGGCAGGCGCGCGAGCACCCCGGCGCTCACCGCGGCGTCCGCGGTGGTGATCCGCAGCACCCCGTCGGCGCCCAGTCCGCGGCGCCGGTCGCACAGCGCGGCCACCCGCGCCGGGGTGAGGGACAGTTCGGCGCCGACGTCGGGCAGCAGCACGAAATCGTTCTGGGTGCCGTGGCCCTTGGCGAAGATCACCTGCTCAGGATACGGGGCGCCACGCTCGCGTAACGCCATCGACGAGGCCGGCCGGATCGGCGGCGTCCAGCCAGTGCACCCGGTGGTCCCGGCGAAACCAGGAGCGCTGCCGGCGCACGTAGCGACGGGTGCCCACGAAGGTCTGCTCACGCGCCTCGCCGTTTCCGCCCGCGTCGAGGTCGGCGATCACCTGGGCGTAGCCCAGCGCGCGCGACGCGGTGACCCCCTCGCGCAGGCCCCGCCGCAGCAGCGCGCGCACCTCGTCGACCAGGCCCCGGTCGAACATCGTGTCGGTGCGGCGCGCCAGCCTCTCGTCGAGAAGCGTTGTGTCGCAGTCCAATCCGACGATGACCGTGTCCCAGCGTGGGGCGCCGATGCGGGGCGCGGACGCCGCGAAGGGCCGGCCAGTGAGCTCGACCACCTCGAGCGCGCGCACCGTGCGCCGGCCGTCGGTGGGCAGGATCGCCGCGGCGGCCGCGGGGTCGCGCCGGGCCAGCTCGGCGTGCAGCGGCCCCGCCCCGACCTCGGCGAGCCGCCGCTCCCAGCGCGCGCGCACCGCGGGATCGGTGGCGGGAAACGACCAGTCGTCGAGCAGCGACTGGATGTAGAGCATCGAACCGCCCACGATCACCGGCAGCGCGCCGCGGGCCGCGATCGCCTCGATGTCGGCGGCGGCGGAGCGCTGATAGCGGGCGACGGTCGCGGTCTCGGTGACGTCGAGCACGTCGAGCTGGTGGTGCGGGATGCCGCGGCGCGCCTCGACGGGCAGCTTGGCGGTCCCGATGTCCATCCCGCGGTAGAGCTGCATCGCGTCCGCGTTGACGATCTCGGCCCGGATGCCGAGCCGCTCGACCCGTTCGGCAAGGTCCAGCGCCAGCTGCGACTTGCCGGTGCCGGTGGGGCCGATGATCGCGAGCGGTCTCATCGCTGCCTAGAGCTGCCAGCCGCCGGCGAAGTAGCCCACCCCGTAGGGCGCGCCCCGGTAGAGCTCCTTGGCCGACCGCGGCCCGGGCTCGGCCAGCCCGGCCAGCACACCGAACGCGACCCGCCCCAGGATCTGAGGGGGCAGCGCGCTCAGCGCGGCGGCGTCGCCGTTGGCCAGCGCGTCGTCGAGGTCCAGCTGGGCGTCGGCGTCGCCGGGGTGGTACCCGCCGGGCGCGCTCGCCGTCAGGGTGTTGGCGCCGTCGGCGACGATCAGCGCGCCGATCGGATCGGGCGCGCGGTCGATATCGGCGCGCAGTCGCCTGCCCTCGGCCAGCGCGGTGCCGGCGTCATGGTCGCCGCGGTAGACGTGGACGCGCGCGTCGGCCTCGGGCATGAGCCGGCCACGGACCCAGGCGGCGATCAGCGCGCAGGGCGGCATCTCGACCGGCGGGCCGTCCCCGGGCCGGGGCGAGAGCCGGACCGGCACGTCCGCCCCGAAGCCCGCGAAGGTGCCTGTGGCGTCGGGGCCCAGCACGTCGTCAGCGCGGCCCGTCCCGACGACGATCCAGCGCGGCGGCAGCACGGCGGCCGCGGCCAGCACCGCCGCGGACAAGTCGGCCAGCTCGGCGGCGGCCGCGCCGGCGAGCTCGGGGACCAGCACCGGCGCGGAGGGAATGATCGCGATGGCGCTCAACACGCCACCAAACTAACGCGGGCCAACCGCACTACGTGACGGTCGGGGTTTCCTCGGGCTCGGCCGGGGACACTGCGGCCGGTTCGTGCTGCTCGTCGCGTGGGACGTCTTGCCCCGTTCCCGCCGCCATCGTCGCGGCCTCCCCGCGAGCCAGCCCAACCGTGGCGATGATCACCAGAGCCACCGCCCCGATCAGGACGATCACCTCGGGCCCTGCAACGTCGAACGTCTCGCCGAGGAGGATCCCTCCGAGCACGCCGGCGACGACCGGCTTGGCCACGGTCATCGTCGGCAGCGATGCGGTCAGCGCGCCGGCGCGGAACGCCGACTGCTGGAAGATCATCCCCGCGAGCATCATCACCAGCCACGGTATGAACTCCGGCGAAGTCAGCGCGGCCCCGAGGCCGTCTTCGAGCACCTCGACGAGCCCCTTCGTCAGCACCGCGAACAGCGCCAACGACGACCCGGCAACCAGGGCCAGCAGCACCGCGGCGACGGGACGGCCCGACCAGACCCGGGCCCCCAGCACGCACAGCACCAACGCCGGGCCCATGACCGAGCCCACGATGATCCAGGTGGACACCGGGGCTCGCTGCAGGCCGGACTTCGGGTCGCCGACGATGATGACCACCGCCAACGCGCCGGCCAGCACGATCGCCCACACCCATTCCCAGCGGGTCACCCGGTGCCGGGTCAGCCGCGAGTAGATGGGCAGGGCGAATAGCAGCGCCGTCACCTGCAGCGCCGTCACCAGCACCACCGAACCCCACGCCAGAGCGCCGGCCTGCAGGCTGTAGTTGACGATCGCCGCCGCACCACCCAACCACCACCGCTTGTCACGAAGTGACATGCGGAACAGCTCGAGGTGTCCGACTTTTTTGTCGGTGATTTCCTGTGCGGAGCGCTGCCGGATCACATCGCCGACGGCGGAGGACAGCGCGGCGCACAACGCGATCAAAGCCGCGATGTCCACTTTGGACATGGGCACCCCCTCACCAGCGCTCCCCGAAAAGCTTTGCGTACACGTGCCGTTTTCTACGAGTTCACGCCCACTGTAGTTCGACAGCGGCCCCCTCGACCCCGGCCGGGAGGCGGTGACCGATCAATCGTTACGCCAATTTTGTCGATTGTTACGCCAGTTACGCCTCGAACCTGTGCACCGGCCGGCTTTGCGCAATGCCGGCAACCACCATAGCGGGGGCTCGCATGCGGCCACGGGTGGGCACCGACCAAGGTGGCGGCGCGCCGCCCGGCAAGCTGCTTGAATACTGTTGGAAACGGTTAGGAAAGAGCTGTATGGGCGCCGCTACGCGCGGCAGGGCAGGTGACGAGCGATGACGGCTGACGAACCCCGGGGCCAAGATTCACCCAAAGATTCACCCAAGCCGTCGCCGCGTCCCGGACCGCGTCCCGGTCCCCGGCCTGTCAGCTCGGGGGCCCGGCCCGTCCCCCACCCGGTGCCCGCGCCCCTGTCCAGCGATCCGCACCGGTTCGGGCGCGTCGACGACGACGGCACGGTGTGGCTGATCAGCGGGGCCGGCGAACGCGTCGTTGGGTCCTGGCAGGCCGGCGACGCCGAGGCCGCATTCGCCCACTTCGGCCGGCGCTTCGAGGACCTGAGCACCGAGATCACCCTCATGGAGGAGCGGCTGGCGTCGGGCACCGGCGATGCCCGCAAGATGAAGGCCCACGCGGCCGAGCTTGCCGAATCGTTACCCACGGCGTGCGTGCTCGGTGACATCGACGCGCTCGCGCGCCGGCTGACGACCGTTCTCGAGCACGCCGAGGCGACGGTCGCCGCCGACAAGTCCCGGCGCGAGGAGCATCGTGCCGTCCAGACCGCCCGCAAGGAGGCGCTGGCCGCCGAGGCCGAGGACCTGGCCGCCAACTCGACGCAATGGAAGGCCGCCGGCGACCGACTGCGGGCAATCCTGGACGAGTGGAAGACGATCAGCGGCCTGGACCGAAAGGTCGATGACGCGCTGTGGAAGCGCTATTCCGCGGCGCGGGAAGCGTTCAACCGGCGGCGGGGGGCCCACTTCGCCGAGCTGGACCGCGAGCGATCGGGCATTCGGGAGTCCAAGGAACGGCTCTGCGAACGGGCCGAGGAGCTGTCCGGTTCGACGGACTGGACGGCGACGAGCGCGGAATTCCGCAAGCTGCTCAGCGAATGGAAGGCCGCGGGACGGGCCTCGAGGGACGTCGACGATGCCCTGTGGCGCCGCTTCAAGGCCGCTCAGGACACCTTCTTCACCGCGCGCAACGCCGCGACGGCGGAGAAGGACGCGGAGTTGCGGGCCAACGCCGCCGCCAAGGAGGCGCTGTTGGCCGAGGCGGAGAAGCTGGACACCGGCAATGAGGACGCGGCCCGGGCGGCGCTGCGGTCGATCGTCGAGAAGTGGGACGCGATCGGCCGGGTGCCCCGGGAACGGTCCGCCGAGTTGGAGCGGCGGCTGCGCGCGGTCGAGAAAAGGGTGCGCGACGCCGGCGACGCGGATTGGTCCGACCCCCAGGCGCAGGCGCGCGCCGAGCAGTTCGCGACCCGCGCCGAGCAGTACGAGCAGCAGGCCCGCAAGGCCGAGGCGGCCGGCCGCACCAAGGAGGCCGAGGAGGCCAAGGCCAACGCCGAGCAGTGGCGGCAGTGGGCCGACGCGGCCGCCGAGGCGCTGACCCGCAGGTCCTAGTTTTCGGGGTTTTCGGGCTCGTCCGGTTTGTCGACCGGTTCGTCGGGCGTGTCGTCGGCTTGCAGGCTGTCCAGCAGTGTCTTGGACTGCTGCCGTGCCGCGGCCTGGCGCCGCTGTTCCTCCGCGGCGAGCTGCACGACGGTGCGCGCCCACACCACGCGGGCCCAGTGAAAGCTCAACGCGATCACGGTGATCCACGCGACGATCAGCCCCACACCGGGGCCCGGATGACCGGCGGCCACGGTCTGGCGCGACCACACCGCCAGCAGGCCGGCGGCGCTGGCGATCGCCGAGCCCGCCAGCGCGACCCAGGCCAGCGCCCATCGCCGCGTCAGCAACGCCACCATCGAGAATCCCACGCCGAACACCAGCGCCAGCCACTCGAACACCCGCAACGGCAGGCCCAGCGCGGCCGCACCGGCGCCGTGGCTGCTGAACAGCACATCCCAGCCGCGCACGGCGCCGGTGTGCGGCAGAATGAACGAGCCCAGCAACACGAACACCAGGATGGCGACGACGAATCCCCTTGGGCCGGGGTCGATCTCGCGTGCGACGCGGCGTTCCGCGGCCTCGATCTCGGAACGCAGGGCGTCGATGTCGACGTGCTCTTTCTTCTGTTGTTTCTTCATTGGGCGCACCCGAGCGGCTCGACCGGTCCCGCGACCGAGGGCCCGACACCGGGCATGCCGAGGACGACACCGCGCGGCCGCTGCCCGGCGGCATGGGCGTCGCCGGCGCGGGTGCGGCGGTGGGTCGCCACCCCGGCGTCGGCGATCAGGTGGTGCGGCGCGGCGTCGGTGACCACCGTGGTGACGATGTCACCGGGCCTGACGTCCCCGGGTGCGTCGACGGCGAAGTGCACCAGCCGGCCGTCGCGCGCGCGGCCGGTCATGCGCGACGTGCGGGCGTCCTTGCGTCCTTCACCGGTGGCGACGAGCAGCTCGACCGTCCGCCCGATCAGCGCCCGGTTGCCCTCGAGCGAGATCTGCTCCTGCAGCTCGACCAGCCGCTCGTAGCGTTCCTGCACAACGGGTTTCGGAATCTGTCCGCCGAGTTCGGCGGCCGGGGTGCCGGGCCGCTTCGAATACTGGAAGGTGAACGCGGCCGCGAACCGGGCCTGCCGCACCACGTCGAGCGTGGCCGCGAAGTCCTCCTCGGTCTCGCCGGGAAACCCGACGATCAGGTCGGTGGTGATCGCGGCGTGCGGCATCGCCGCGCGAACCCGGTCGATGATGCCGAGGTAACGCTCGGCGCGGTAGGACCGGCGCATCGCGCGCAGCACCCGGTCGGATCCCGACTGCAGCGGCATGTGCAGGGCGGGGCAGACATTCGGGGTCTGCGCCATCGCCTCGATGACGTCGTCGGTGAACTCGGCCGGATGCGGCGACGTGAACCGCACGCGCTCCAGCCCGTCGATGCGGCCGCAGGCCCGCAGCAGCCCGGCGAAGGCGCCGCGGTTCCGCGGCAGCTCGGGGTCGGCGAAGGATACCCCGTAGGCGTTGACGTTCTGGCCCAGCAGCGTGACCTCGAGGACGCCGTCGTCCACCAGCGATTGCACCTCGGCGAGGATGTCGGCCGGGCTGCGGTCGACCTCCTTGCCGCGCAGCGACGGGACGATGCAGAAGGTGCAGCTGTTGTTGCAGCCGACGGAGATGGAAACCCAAGCGGCGTAGGCGGATTCGCGGGCGCTGGGCAGCGACGAGGGGAACTGCTGCAGCGCCTCGGCGATTTCCACCTGGGCGACCCTGTTGTGCCGGGCCCGGTCGAGCAGCGTGGGCAGCGATCCGATGTTGTGCGTGCCGAAGACGACGTCGACCCACGGCGCCTTGCGCAGCAGCGCGTCTCGATCCTTTTGCGCCAGGCAACCGCCGACCGCGATCTGCATCTCGGGGTTGCCGCGCTTGCGCGGCGCCAGATGACTGAGGTTGCCGTACAGCTTGTTGTCGGCGTTCTCCCGCACGGCGCAGGTGTTGAACACGACCACGTCGGCGTCTGAGCCGTCCGCGGCCCGCCGGTAGCCGGCCGCCTCCAGCAGCCCCGCCAGCCGCTCGGAGTCGTGGACGTTCATCTGGCAGCCGTAGGTGCGCACCTGGTAGGTGCGGGCCACATCATGCGCCGCCGTCGATGTCACGGGCCCATGGTACGGCGGTCGGGAAGCTGACTAGCGGCCCGGGAGCGATCGCGGTAGCCCGAACGACGGAAGCACGCTGGTGTCGAAGCGAGGTAGCCTCCACGTCGCCGCGGCGCCGTGCCGACCGCCCGAGCCACGGCTATAGTTCCGCGCGAACCACGCGTTGCGCCCTGACGTCGGGCAGGTGGCGCTCTGCGAGTTCGTAATCGGCGTCATCGTGGAGGACCACTAGACCCTTAGCCGCCGCGGTGCCGCAGATCAGCAGATCGACGACCGACAAGGCCCGCACCGCACCCACTTCTGCGAGCCGTCGCTGCGCCGAATCTATCCACCGCCATACGGATTTCGGCACAGGCACATCGGGATAGACGTCACCAAACATCTGACTCATCTGGTCGAACTCTTCTGCATTCCGCGCCGACCGACAAAACTCGGCCCGTTGCGGTTGGCACGATCCGACAGCCCCACTGAGAAGCGAAAAACTCCATTCCTCGCTGAGTTCAGGCTGTCGTTGGAGGCGCCAAACCGCAGACGAATCCACAAGAAAGGAGATCAAGACCCAATGGCCTTCTCGTCGGCGCGTGCCGCGAGCCAGCCTTCATAATCCCAACCCTTTGCGTGCTCGCGAGACCGGGCCAGCGCCTCGATGCGCCGAAATCGCTCGACGTAGTCCCGCATCGCGAGGTTCACTGCTTCCTTTTTGGTATGCACTCCGGCGATTCGCATGACTTCGGCCAGCGCGTCGTCGTCGAGGTCGATTTGCGTCACCGACACGACAGCCTCCAACGTTGGTGATGTATGGATTGTTGGTGATGTATGAATTCAGCATATATCGCCAACACGCTCCTCAGACGCGTCGGCGCTCCCGCTCGGCGGCCAACTCGGCCAGCACGACCTCGCACGCCAGGTTCTGGTCGTAGCCCCGCCGCGCCAGCATGCCGACCAGCCGGCGGCTCACCCTCGCGTCGTCCTGGCTCAGCGTCTCCCGTCGCAGCCTGGCCCGCACCAGCTGCTCGGCCCGGTCTCGCTCGGCGCCGGCGTCGATCCCGGCCAGCGTCGCGGTGATCACGTCGTCGTCGACGCCCTTGGTGCGCAGCTCCGCGGCCAGGGTGCGCTTGCTTTTCCCCACGTTGGCCCGCCGGGAGTGCACCCAGTGCTGGGCGAAGTCGGCGTCATCCACCAGGCCGGCGGCGGCCAGCCGGTCCAGCACCCGGGCGGTGACGTCGTCGGGGTAGCCGCGTTTGGACAACTGACCGGACAACTCGGCGCGGGTGCGCGACCTCGCGGTGAGCAGGCGCAGGCACAACGCCCGCGCCTGCTCCTCGCGCGATGGCTCAGAAGTCGACGGGAGCGGGGAGGACATCGCCGGAGGGGTCATCGGTCACGACCGCGCCAATGCCGAGCTTCTCCTTGATCTTCTTCTCGATCTCGTTGGCCACGTCGGCGTTTTCCATCAGGAAGTTGCGGACGTTCTCCTTGCCCTGACCGAGCTGCTCGCCCTCGTAGGTGAACCAGGAACCGGACTTGCGGATGAAGCCCTGATCCACACCCATGTCGATCAGCGAACCCTCCCGGCTGATGCCCCGGCCGTAGAGGATGTCGAACTCGGCCTGCTTGAAGGGGGACGCCACCTTGTTCTTGACGACCTTGACCCGGGTGCGGTTGCCGACCGCGTTGGTGCCGTCCTTGAGCGTCTCGATCCGGCGCACGTCCATGCGCACCGACGCGTAGAACTTCAAAGCCTTTCCACCCGTTGTAGTTTCGGGTGAGTTATGCACCATAACCCCGTCGACGAAATAGTTGTGATTGCCCTCGACCTCGATGTCGAACCGATTCATTGACCGGGTTTGCGGTTTGACATGCACATCGAGAACGCGAGCCGGTACCAATTGTTGCGCGGGTTCGGCGAACTGTGGTGTCACCGTCCCTTTGCCACGGAACCGCGGCAACAGCTTGTACTCCATCGACGGCGCCACGTACGGCGCGACCAGCTCCTGAAACTTCGCCGAGGCGGCGGTGGAGAACACCAGCACCGCCTTACCGGCTGAGCCAGGGTGCCGCAGCTGCACATCCAAGCCGTGCGTGTCGCACAGGTAGTCGCGCAACCGTGCACGGGTGCCTTCGGTCATGGCTTCGACGCAGATCTCTATGCGCCCGCTACCACCGGCCGTACGCTCCTGCAATCCTTTGGAACGCAAGGTGAATGACCCGTCATCCATGTACCAAATAGCCAAAGCCAGCGGTGTCAGCGCCTTGAGATATTCCTCGGAGAAGAACTTCTTGCCATCCCCGAGATAAACCGCGCGCTGTAACTCAGCGAGTTCCGGCAGCGGGGTGAAGTCGACGAAGCCCGCGCCCTTGGCGTTCTCTCGCGCCGTATGCGGAATGTTGCCCATTAACGCGGTCTTCCACTTGAGGTACTCCACCTGCTTGGCGCCGTGACCCAGCCGGAAACGAACCCCGTTGCGATCGTGCCGATTGGGCGAGAGGTTCCCATCGCCCATCAGCGATCCCAGCACCACCTGGAACTGCTGGTCGCTGAGCAGACGCGGTTCGGTGGCCAGCACCCGGTCACCGGTGTTGAGGTCACCCGCTTCGGTCCAGCCACTGGGTGTGCGGATCAGATGGTTGGGCGTGGCGGCGAACTGCGATTTGCCGTTGCCGGTGGATTTCTCGACGGTGAACTGCAGGAACTGTTCGGCCGGCCCGTTATTGAACCAGTTCACTATCTTGCGAGGCACAATCCGGTCCGTCTCCGGGTCATAGGACAGCACCTCGACGTCCATCTTGTTGTTGACGATCTTGCCGATCTTTTCGGTGGAGCCGTCAGCAAGGGTCACTCGAGTCGAATAGTTCATGCAGCCGAACATGACTCCGATTTTTTCCCGCAGTTGGTTGATGAAGATCGCCGTGGTTCCCGAATTGTTCAGCGCGCCGGTCATTTTCCGCAGCGCCTGGCTCATCAGCCGGGCCTGCAGGCCGACGTGGCTGTCGCCCATCTCGCCCTCGAGCTCCGCGCGCGGCACCAGCGCCGCCACCGAGTCGATGACCAGGATGTCCAGCGCGCCGGAGCGAATCAGCATGTCGGCGATCTCCAGCGCCTGCTCACCGGTGTCGGGCTGGCTGACCAGTAGCGAGTCGGTGTCGACGCCGAGCTTCTTGGCGTAGTCGGGGTCCAGGGCGTGCTCGGCGTCGATGAACGCCGCGACGCCGCCGGCGGCCTGGGCGTTGGCCACCGCGTGCAGCGCGACGGTGGTCTTACCCGAGGACTCCGGGCCGTAGATCTCCACAACCCTGCCGCGCGGCAGGCCGCCGATGCCCAGGGCCGCGTCCAGTGCGATGGATCCGGTCGGTATTGCCGAGATTGGTTGATGCGCCTCGTCGCCGAGACGCATCACCGAGCCTTTCCCGTAGCTCTTCTCGATCTGGGCCATCGCCAGCTCGAGAGCCTTCTCGCGGTCGGGGGCTTGCGTCATGGTGCCTCTCCTTGGTCGGTGTTTCGGTGACCGGTATCGGTCGGTTGGCCGTGACACTAGAGATGGCCACCGACAAGTCCACATCTCCGAACGCTCACCACAGTAGCCGAACACCTGTTCGATTCAAGTTCGACACGCCGCAGCGGACCGGGTGTGGCAACATCGGCTACCGAAAGGCGCCGACGGGGCCTTCAGGAAATCCGACAAGGCCTGAGGAAACCGGTGCGAATCCGGTGCGGTCCCGCCACTGTGATCGGGCTGGGCATGTCCCAACCCGAGAGCCAGATACTCACCGTCGGCGCCTCCTCGACACAACTGGGGCGGATCTCCCCAGAGAGGGTGAGCATGGACATCTCTGTTGCGCTGGCCGAAATATCTTCCTACAAGGGCTTTTTCGCGCTGACCGTGGGCGGTGACGCGGCGGGATGGCATCCTGTGAGGCAGTCCTATGCCGACGGCTGCGCCGATCTGGTCGAGGCCACCGCCCGGCGCTACCGCACGACGGACTTGCGGATCGGCGCCTCCCTGGTGCATCTCGGCCACGCCACCCGGCTGTGGTCGCCGGTGCTCGCGTGCGCGCTGGCCCACGGCGTCGTTCCCGATCTCAAGGACCTGCAACGCGCCGACGGCGGGGCGCAACTGCGGATGCCCGAACCCGTCGGGCACGCCGTCGACCCGCCGTCGGCGAAGCTGCTGTACCGCGTCGTCGTGAAACAGCACATGAAACCGTTCGCCGCCGGACTGCGGGTCAAGCTCGCGCCGGCCCTGCTCGCGGGCAACATCGCGTCCGCGCTCGTCGGGGCGTCCCGGGCCCTGCTTTCTGCCCGGCCGGACCTGCGCCGCCCCATCGTCGAGATCACCAACTCGCTGCTGGACACCGGCATGCTGGCCGGATCCGGCGTCGTCACCGGCCCGCATCTGGGCTTCCGGCGCCGCAGCTGCTGCCTGTTCTATCGCGTTCCCGGCCGGGCGGTCTGCCACGACTGCGTCTTTCGGCGGACACCGCGGCGGACACCGCGATCCAACCGCCGCTGAGTCACCACTGGTCGCGGGGCACGTCGAAGTCGACGCACAACGCCCGCCACACGTCGCGCGGGTCGATGCCGTCCTCGATTGCCTGGGCGGCGGTCCGGCCGTCGAGACCGGTCAGCACGTGATCCACCAGGACCGATGCCCCATAGGTAGCGCCGAACCGCAGCACCACCCTGTCGTTGAACTCCGTCAGCCGCACGCCAGCCAACATACCCAGTCGCTCAGCCCGCAAGGGCCAGCGCGTCGTGGCACACCCGCACCGGGTCGGCGACCCCGGCGATGCCGGCGGCGGCTTCCCGGGCGGCCTCGCGGTAGCCGGGCGAGGACAGCACGTCGTTCGTCGCGGCGGCCAGCGCGCCGGCGGTCAACGGACGAACCAGCCGCGCGCTCCCCTGCCGTACCACCCGGTTGGCGATCTCCCACTGATCTCCCCCGCCGGGGACCACCACCAGCGGCACCCCGGCCAGCAGCGCCTTGGCCACGGTTCCGTGACCGCCACCGCAGATCACCACGTCGGCATGCGCCATCAGCTCGTCCTGGCGCCCCAGCCCCACCACCGCCCACGGCGGCACGGTCAGGTCCGCCCCGCCCAGCCGCGACACCACCAGGCGCGACCCCGCCGGCAACGTGTCGCCCGGCGTCAGGCAATCCAGCGATACTTCGGCCAGGCCGGCGGTCCCGGTCAGGGCGGTCGACGGCGCGATCACCACCACCGGACCGGGGCCCGCGGGAACCTCGAGCACCCGCTCGGTCGGCTCGAAGTGCAACGGGCCGACGACGACGGCCTCGTCGGGCCAGTCCGGGCGCGGCACCTCGACTGCGGGCAGCGTGGCGATCAGCCGACGCAGCGGCCCGGGATCGACGGCGGGCAACCCGATCTGCAGCCGCACGGCGCCGCGCTGCTTGATGCCGGCGCGCCAGGATCGCGCGGTCAGCGCGCGCATCGTGGCGTCGCGCATTCGGCCGCGGACGCCGGTGCCGGGCGCGAGGCCGCTGCCGATCGGCGGCAATCCCTTGGACGGCAGATACAGCGGATGCGGGTTCAGCTCGATCCACGGAATGCCGAGCAGCTCGGCGGCCATCCCCCCGCCCGCGGTGATGACGTCGGATACCACCAGGTCGAGCGCCAGGTCGCGCAGCGCGGGCACGTTGAGCACCGCCATCCGCGCGGCGCGCCGGTGGATCCTGGCCCCGGCGTCGACGTCGTCGTCCAGCGCCGCGAGCCCCTCCAGCTCGACCGCGTCGACGCCGGCGGCTCGGGCCGCCTCGACCCACTGCCCGCCGGTGAACAGGGTGGGCTCGTCCCCTGCCTCGCGGAAGCGCAGGCACAGCGCGATCGCCGGAAAGGAGTGCCCGGGATCCGGCCCGGCGACCACGGCCACGCGCATCCGCCCTACCCTGCCACAGCCACGCTCGAATACGCTGGCCACCATGACCGAGCTGACACAGACAACCGCCGAGAACACCCGCACGGTCGAGGCTTTCCTGAACGCCTTGCAGGAGGAGGACTTCGAAACCATTGAATCGTTGTTCGACAACGACCTCGTCTACGAAAATGTCGGACTTTCGAGGATCCGCGGCGGGCGACGAACGGCGAAGCTGCTGAGCAGGATGCAAGGCCGCGTCGGATTCGAGGTGAAGATCCACCGCATCGCCGCCGACGGTGGCGCGGTGCTCACCGAGCGCACCGACGCGCTGATCTTCGGCCCGCTGCGAATTCAGTTCTGGGCGTGCGGGATCTTCGAGGTCCACAACGGGCGGATCACCCTGTGGCGCGACTACGTCGACGTCTACGACATGCTCAAGGCGACCGTGCGCGGCCTGGCCGCGTTGGTGGTGCCGTCGCTGAAGGCGACGTTCTAATGGGCATGACCAAAGACACGGCGCGTACCAAACCCAACGCGTGGCAATACATCCGCTACTGCTACGGACGGCGGCTGCCCGACTCGATGCGGGACTGGGTGCGAAATGACCTGGCGGGCAAGGGCGCCGTCGCCCGGATGATGTTGCGCGTGGCGGTGCTGGCGGTGCTGGTGCTCATTCCGTTCTGGTTCATCCCGACGACGCTGGACGTCCATCTGAGCATGACGCTGCCGATCCTCATTCCGTTCGTGTATTTCTCGCACGCGCTGAACAAGGTGTGGCGCCGGCACATGCTGGCCGTGCACGGCCTCGATCCCGAGCTGGTCGACGAACGCGCCCGCGAGCGCGACGCCCACATCCATCGGTCCTACATCGAACGCTACGGCCCGCGACCGGACGACTAGTCCGGCTCAGCGCCCGGCCAGCCCGCCGAGTTCGTCGAACGCCTGGGCCCAGCCGGTCAGGCGGTCGGTGGCCTCGGCCAGCTCGGCGCGGTAGCGCTGCTGCGAAGCGGCCAACCCCGCGCCGCCGTTGGCCGACGACACCAATTGCGCTGCGGCGGTGACCATTTCGTTGTACTGACGGACGCCCGCACTCAACTGCGCGGTGAACGCGTTGATGGTGGGCACCAGGTAAGACCGCGACGACTCCGAGTACTGCACCGCGCGCTCCATGGACACCACCTCGGCCGCGGTGGCCGCCATGGCCGCCGAGGTCTTGTTGGCCGCCGCGGTCAGGTCGCGGATCTCGTCGGCCGGCAGCATCGCGCCGCGCTCCAGCACACCCAGCAGCGAGAAGAAGCCGCGTTCCGAGGCGCCGAGCGCGTACATCGCGGGCCGGGCGGCCGAACCGGGCGGCGGCAGCCGGCGGGGGCCGGCGGGCCGGCTCGCCGGCAGCGGCTCCGACCGCAGCCACCGGTAGCGCAGCACCAACAGCGTCGCCGGGATCGCGAGCACCACCGCGACGGCGCCGGTGATCTCCAGCAGCAGCGCGAACCAGCCCCAGGCGGCCAGCACCGCCGTCAGCACCGCCCAGAACACGCACCCGGCGGCGAATATCAGACCCCACCGCAGCGCGCGACGGCGGCGGCGCAGCAGCCGCGCACGGGGGTCCGCGGCGGCGCTGATCTTGCGGGCCACCAGGTCGGAAAGGTCGGCGGCGGTGTCCAGACCCCGCTGCAACAGCGCTCGCAGGGACCCGCGCTGGGTCGTGTTCACCGCCATTTCGGACCGTCGCGGCTCAGGACTGGCCGAAGGGTTTCTCGGCGGCTTGCCCGCTGGTCTCGGCGGGGGCCGGGGTGGCCGGGGTGGCTCCGGGCGCGGCGGCGGACCCGCCGGCCGGCAGGGCCTCGCCGCGCATCGACGCGCGGATCTGCTCCAGCCGGGAGTGACCGGCCATCTGCACGCCGGCCTGCTCGACCTCGAGCATCCGTCCCTGCACCGAACCCTGCGCGAGCTCGGCCGCGCCGATCGCGTTGGCGTACCGGCGTTCGATCTTGTCGCGCACCTCGTCGAGGCTCGGGACGTTGCCCGGGGCGGCGATCTCGCTCATCGACCGCAGCGACGCGCTGACCTGTTCCTGCATCTTCGCCTGCTCGAGCTGGCTGAGCAGCTTGGTGCGCTCGGCGATCTTCTGCTGCAGCACCATCGCGTTCTGCTCGACGGCCTTCTTGGCCTGGGCCGCGGCGGACAGCGCCTGGTCGTGCAGCGTCTTGAGGTCCTCGACACTCTGCTCGGCGGTCACCAGCTGGGCCGCGAACGCCTCGGCGGCGTTGTTGTACTCGGTGGCCTTGGCGGTGTCGCCGGACGCGGTGGCCTGGTCGGCCAGGGTCAGCGCCTGGCGCACATTGACCTGCAGTTTCTCGATGTCCGCCAGTTGCCGGTTGAGCCGCATCTCCAACTGGCGCTGGTTGCCGATCACCTGCGCCGCCTGCTGGGTCAGCGCCTGGTGGGTGCGCTGGGCTTCCTCGATGGCCTGCTGGATCTGGACTTTGGGGTCGGCGTGCTCGTCAATTTTCGCGTTGAACAACGCCATGACGTACTTCCACGCTTTGACGAACGGGTTAGCCATCTGTCAGCTCCGCCTTCGCTACTCGTGGGCCGGGTGGGCCCCGGATGGGCTCGTGGGAACCCTGCCGCTCAATTTAGTGGGGCGCTCAGACGACCGCCAGCGACGCCACCGGCGGAATGACGACCTTGGTGGCGGGGTCGATGGCGGGTGCGCTCACCACGGCGTCCGGCTCGCGGTGGGCGGCGCGCTCCTCGCTCGCCATCCGCTCACCCGCGTCGGTGAGCACCGTCGACAGCGGGACGTCCAGCGCGTCGCAGATCGCGTTGAGCAGCTCGCTGGACGGCTCCTTGCGGCCGCGCTCCACCTCGGACAGGTACCCGAGGCTCACCCGGGCCGAATCCGACACCTCGCGCAACGTCCGTCCCTGCGTCGTCCGGGCCAGGCGCAACACGTCGCCGATGACCTCGCGAACCAATGGCGGCATCCCCGCTCTCCTTCGTCCAATCGGCCCTGCTCGACACGAAATGGGCCCGAATCACCATGGGCCTCATTAGGTGAACGCCGGCGGCGGTGCCCTGGTTCCCGGTCAGGTCGTCTGACGGACTTCCCGGACGGTCGAGGCGACGTAGTCGATGCCGGTCACCACCGTGAGCACGATCGCCACGGCCATCACCACCGACGCCGCCACCAGGAACGGTCCCGACAGCGGCAGCACGAACAACCCGATCGCCACCGCCTGGACCACGGTCTTGAGCTTGCCGCCCCAACTGGCCGGAATGACCCCGCGCCGAATCACCGCCAACCGCAACAGGGTCACCCCGAGCTCGCGGGTCAGGATCAGCACGGTGACCCACCACGGCAGGTCGCCCAGCATCGACAACCCGATCAGCGCCGCCCCGATCAGCGTCTTGTCGGCGACGGGGTCGGCGAACGCGCCGAACTCGGTCGCCATGCCGAAGTTGCGGGCCAGCAGGCCGTCCAGCCGGTCGGTGATGATGGCAACCGTGAAGATCACGAAAGCGACTATGCGCCCGGCGATTTCGTGGCCGTCGCCGGCGAACAGCGCGAGCAGGAAGATCGGGACCAGCACCAGCCGCAGCAGCGTGAGGATGTTCGCGAGGTTGGCTATTCGGGCGCGTCGGACCATCGGAGGTGTTTGCGGCTGCCCCGACACCGCAACAGAATAACGGTTGACCAGCGCGGCCGTCCCCGATGTCAATACTGTTGACCCGTGACCGAAAGCCAACAGGATCACCGGCCGGTGGTCCGGCGCGCGCGAACCTCCGATGTCCCGGCGATCAAACAGCTCGTCGACACCTATGCCGGAAAGATCCTGCTGGAGAAGAACCTGGTCACCCTCTATGAGGCGGTCCAGGAATTCTGGGTGGCCGAACTCGCAGGGAAAGTGGTCGGTTGCGGCGCTTTGCACGTGCTGTGGTCGGACCTCGGCGAGATCCGCACCGTCGCGGTCGACCCGGCCGTGACCGGCCGCGGCATCGGCCACGCGATCGTGGACCGGCTGCTCGAGGTCGCCCGCGAGCTGCAGTTGCAGCGGCTGTTCGTGCTGACCTTCGAGACCGAGTTCTTCGGCAGGCACGGGTTCACCGAGATCGAGGGCACGCCGGTCACCGCCGAGGTGTTCGAGGAGATGTGCCGCTCCTACGACATCGGTGTCGCCGAATTCCTGGACCTGAGCTACGTCAAGCCCAACATCCTGGGCAACTCCCGGATGCTGTTGATTTTGTAAGCGTGAGCAGACGCAAACGCCCCCGACACGCCAAGGAATTGCGGGCTTTTACGTCTGCTCGCCGCAACCGTCTGCATCGGCACCGCGGATCGCGGTCAGCGTCGCGGCCAGCTCGTCGGGCTTGACCAGCACGTCGCGCGCCTTGGATCCCTCGGAGGGCCCGACGATGCCGCGGGTCTCCATCAGGTCCATCAACCGGCCCGCCTTGGCGAAGCCGACCCGCAGCTTGCGCTGCAGCATCGAGGTGGAGCCGAACTGGCTGGACACCACCAGCTCGACGGCCTGCAGGAAGACGTCCATGTCGTCGCCGATGTCGGGGTCGACGTCGGTGCGCTCGCTGGTGGGCTTGGCGGTGGTCACGCCCTCGGTGTACTCGGGCTCGGCCTGGTCCTTGCAGGCGTTGACGACGGCGTGGATCTCCTCGTCGGTGATGTAGGCGCCCTGCAACCGCAGCGGCTTGCTCGCCCCCATCGGCAGGAACAGGCCGTCGCCCATCCCGATCAGCTTCTCGGCGCCGGCCTGGTCCAGGATCACCCGGGAATCGGTCAGCGACGACGTCGCAAACGACAGCCGGGCCGGCACGTTGGTCTTGATGAGCCCGGTGACCACGTCCACCGACGGCCGCTGGGTGGCCAGCACCAGGTGGATGCCCGCGGCGCGGGCCTTCTGGGTGATCCGCACGATGGCGTCCTCGACGTCCCGCGGCGAGGTCATCATCAGGTCGGCCAGCTCGTCGACGATCGCCACCACGTACGGGTACGGCCGGTACTCGCGCTGGCTGCCCAGCGGCGTGGTGATCTCGCCGGACCGCACCTTGGCGTTGAAGTCGTCGATGTGACGCACCCGCGACGCCTGCATGTCCTGGTAGCGCTGTTCCATCTCCTCGACCAGCCACGCCAGCGCGGCCGCCGCCTTCTTCGGCTGGGTGATGATCGGGGTGATCAGATGCGGAATGCCTTCGTACGGCGTCAGTTCCACCATCTTCGGGTCGATCAGGATCATCCTGACCTCCTCCGGGGTGGCCCGGGTCAGCAGCGACACCAGCATGGAGTTGACGAAGCTCGACTTGCCGGAACCCGTGGAGCCGGCCACCAGCAGGTGCGGCATCTTGGCCAGGTTGGCCGAGATGAAATCGCCCTCGATGTCCTTGCCCAGCCCGATCACCAGCGGGTGGTGGTCGCGGCGGGTCGAGGGCGCGGTGAGCACGTCGGCCAGGCGGACCATTTCGCGGTCGGTGTTGGGCACCTCGATGCCGACGGCCGACTTGCCCGGGATCGGGGCCAGCATCCGGACGCTCTCGGTGGCGACCGCGTAGGCGATGTTCTTCTGCAGGGCCGTGATCTTCTCCACCTTGACCCCGGGCCCCAGCTCAACCTCGTAGCGGGTGACGGTGGGCCCCCGGGTGCAGCCGGTGACGGCCGCGTCGACCTTGAACTGGGTGAGCACCTCGCCGATGGCGGTGGCCATGTGGTTGTTGGCCGCGCTGCGCTTCTTGGGCGGGTCGCCGGCGACCAGCAGGTCCAGCGACGGCAGCGTGTAGGGGCCCTCGACGACGCGGTCGGTGGCCGGGGTCTGCTTGCGGGAGCCGCGCCGGCTGCGCGTGACGGCCTGGCGAAAGGCGGGTTCGGGCACGGTGGGGGTCTCGTCATACGTGTCGTCCCCGGCGCCCTCCGACGCCCACGCCTGCGGCTCCGGGTCGAAAGGCGCCTCGTCCTCGAACTCGTCGGCGTAGTCGTATGCGGGTTCGTCGTAGTCACCGTCGTAGTCGGCTTCGTCGCCGACCAGCCGGGTTCCGATCATGGCGCGCACCACGTCGGGCACCTCCCGGATCGTGGTCCCGGTCAGCAGCAGCAGGCCGAACATGAAGCCGATGAACAGCAGCGGCGCGGCGATCCAGGCCGTCAGCCCGTCCGACAGCGGACCACCGATGGCAAAGCCGATGAATCCCGCTGCGCGACGACGCAATTCGGGATCGGCCGGGGAACCCGACCACAGGTGGCGCAGGCCGAGGACCGACAGGGCGATCAGGCTCGCGCCGAGGATCAGCCGGGGCCGCGCCTCGGGGTTGGGCTGGGTCCGCATCAGCACCACCGCCACGCCGGCCAGGACCACCGGCAGCGCCAGGACGGCCGACCCGATGAACGTCCGGATCACGACGTCGACCCAGGCGCCGATCGGCCGGGCGGCGTCGAACCAGGAGCTGGCCGCGACCACGACGGCGAGGCCGAGCAGCACCAGCGCGACGCCGTCGCGACGATGCCCGGGGTCGATGTCGCGGGCCCGTCCGATCGACCGCGCCGCGCCGCCGGTGCCGCGCGCCGCCATCAGCCAGGTCGCGCGGGCGGCCCGGCCGCAGGTCAGTCCCGCGGCCACCAGCAGCGATCGGTTGCGCCGTTTGGCGGGCCTGCCCACCCTGCGGCGGGGCGCTGCCGGTTTCGCACCCCGGGACCTGCCCCGCGAAGCGGCCTTTGACCTGCTCGTTCGGGTTCGAGAGCGGGCGGCGGTCTTACTAGCCATGGGGGCAAGGGTAGTCGTAAACACATCATCTGCACCACCCGCCACACTGGTAACGCCGATCCTCTGCGGCGGGCGCCGCGGCCGCCCCCGGAACGCGTGGGTAGGGTGACGGACGGTGATCAAAGTCATGCCGCCACCCACCCCGCCCAGGAGGCCCTAGCATGCCCGTCGTCGTCGTCGCCACCATGACCGTCAAACCCGAATCGGTCGACACCGTCCGCGACATCCTCATCCGCGCGGTCGAGGAGGTGCACGACGAGCCCGGCTGCCAGCTTTACTCGCTGCACGAGACGGGCGAGACGTTCGTGTTCGTCGAGCAATGGGCCGACCCCGAGGCGCTCAAGGCGCACAGCACCGCGCCCGCGATCGGCAAGATGTTCGCGGCGGCCGGGGAGCACCTGGCCGGGGCGCCGGACATCAAGATGCTGCAGCCGGTGCCCGCGGGCGACCCCGGCAAGGGGCAGCTGCGCGCCTGATGGGCCGGCCACTCGACGGGAAGGTCGCGTTCATCACCGGCGCCGCGCGCGGTCAGGGCCGCGCGCACGCCGTGCGGCTGGCCGCCGACGGGGCGAGCATCATCGCCGTCGACCTGTGCGAGCAGATCGCCAGCGTCCCCTACCCCCTGGCCACCGCGGACGACCTGGCGGCCACGGTCAAGCTCGTCGAGGACACCGGCGCCCGCATCGTCGCCAGGCAGGGCGACGTCCGCGATCCCGAATCGCTGTCGGCCGCTTTGGCGGCCGGCCTCGACGAGTTCGGCCGGCTCGACATCGTGGTGGCCAACGCCGGCATCGCCCCGATGCAATCGGCCGACGGCTGGCGCGACGTCATCGACGTCAACCTCACCGGCGTGTACCACACCGTCGAGGCCGCGATACCGACGATGACCTCCCAGGGCACCGGCGGTTCGATCGTGCTGATCAGTTCGGCCGCCGGGCTGGCCGGCATCGGCAGCGCCGATGCCGGCTCCGTCGGCTACACCGCCGCCAAGCACGGCGTGGTCGGGCTAATGCGCGTGTACGCGAATCTGCTTGCCCGGCACGATATCCGGGTCAACTCGATACACCCGTCCGGCGTCGACACCCCGATGATCAACAACGAGTTCACCCGGCAGTGGCTGGCCCAGCTGGTCGCCGACTCCGATTCGCCGCCCGACATGGGCAACGCGCTCCCGGTGCAGGTGATGCAATCCGACGACATCGCCAACGCGGTGGCATGGCTGGTGTCCGACCAGGCCCGCTACATCACCGGCGTCACGCTGCCGGTCGATGCGGGCTTCCTGAACAAGAAGTAGCCATGGCGCGAAACCCCGTGGCGCAGACGGCCTTCGGCCCCATGGTGTTGGCGGCCGTGGAACAGAACGAGCCGCCCGGACGCCGCCTGGTCGACGACGACCTGGCCGACCTGTTCCTGCCGGCCCCGCTGCGCTGGCTGGTCGCCGCGACCCGGGTGGCGCCGGTGCGCCGCCTGATGATTCGCGGCTCGGAGTTCACCGGCCCAGGGTTGTGGGTCAACATGGCCTGCCGCAAGCGCTTCATCGAGGACAAGCTCGCCGAAGCGCTCGGCGACGGCGACGCCATCGACGCGGTCGTGATCCTGGGCGCCGGGTTCGACACCCGCCCCTACCGGCTGACCCGACGGGTCCGCATCCCGGTGTTCGAGGTGGACCTGCCGGTCAACATCGCCAGGAAGATCAAGGCCGTCCGGAGGGCGCTCGGCGCCCCGCCGCTGTCGGTTCGGTTGGTGGCACTGGACTTCGAACGCGACGACCTGCTCACCGCCCTGGCCGAGCACGGCTATCGCCCCGATTACCGCGCGTTCTTCATCTGCGAGGGCGTCACCCAATACCTCACCGAGGACGGCGTCCGGCGGACCCTGGAGGGGCTGCGCGCAGCCGCCCCGGGCAGCCGATTGGTGTTCACCTATGTCCGCCGGGACTTCATCGACGGGACGAATCGCTACGGCACCCGCACCCTGTACCGCAATGTCCGTGAGCGCCAACAACTGTGGCGCTTCGGCTTGCAGCCCGACGAGGTCGCCGGATTCATCGGCGATTACGGCTGGCGGCTGGTGGAGCAGGCCGGGCCCGACGAGTTTCTTAGTCGCTACGTCGAGCCCGCGGGCCGCAAGCTCACCGCGTCGCAGCTGGAATGGTCGGCCTACGCGGAGAAGATCTGACGGAAAAGACCTAACGCTCCGCGAGACTGTAACTGCCGACGTTCCCTCTCGGGAAACGTGTCGGCAGTTACAGTTTCGCGAACCAAGACCGTTTAGACCTCGATGACGGTCGGCACGATCATCGGCTGCCGGCAGTAGGTCTCGCCCACCCACTTGCCGACGGTGCGCCGCACCGCCTGCGCGATGCGGTTGGGGTCGGTCACGTCGGCGGCGGCCAGGGATTCCAGCTCCGCCTCGACCTTGCGGGCGGCGGGCTCGAGCGCCTTGGGGTCCTCTGAGAATCCGCGCGAATGCAGGTGCGGCGCGGCGACCGGGCGCCCGGTGCCACGCTTGACCACCACGGTGACCGCGACGAAACCCGAAGACAGGATGAGCCTTTCGCCCAGGGTGATGTCGCCGACGTCGCCGGTGATCAGCCCGTCGACGAACATCTGGCCAACCGGCACCGCCCCGGCGATGGAGGCCTTGCCGGCGACCAGGTCGACGCTGACACCGTTCTCGGCCAACAGAATCGACTCCGGCGGCACCCCGGTGCTGGCTGCGAGCTTGGCGTTGGCACACAGCATCCGCCAGGTGCCGTGCACCGGCATCACGTTGCGCGGGCGCACCCCGTTGTAGAGGAACAGCAGCTCGCCGGAGTAGGCGTGACCCGAAACATGCACCCGCGCTTGGGCATTGGTGACCACCCGGGCGCCGATCTTGGACAGCGCATCGATCACGCCGTAGACCGCCTCCTCGTTGCCGGGGATCAGCGACGACGACAACACGATGAGGTCGCCCGACGTCAGCGTGATGCTGCGATGCTCGCCGCGCGACATCCGCGACAACGCCGACATCGGCTCGCCCTGGGTGCCGGTGGTGATCAGCACCACCCGGTCGGGCGGCATCATCTCGGCGGCCGCGATGTCGATCACGTCGGAATCGGCCACCCGCAGAAAACCCAGTTCGCGGGCGATCCCCATGTTGCGCACCATGGATCGCCCGACGAACGACACCCGCCGGCCCAACGCCAGGGCGGCGTCGATGATCTGCTGCACCCGGTCCACGTTGGAGGCGAAGCATGCCACGATGACGCGCCCCTCCGCGCCCCGGATCAGCCGGTGCAGCGTCGGGCCCACCTCGCTTTCCGACGGCCCGACGCCGGGGAGCTCGGAATTAGTTGAGTCGCACAGGAACAGGTCCACGCCGGCGTCGCCGAGCCGGGACATGCCGGGCAGGTCGGTGGGGCGGCCGTCGAGGGGCAGCTGGTCCAGCTTGATGTCGCCGGTGTGCAAAACCGTTCCCGCGCCGGTGTATACGGCGATCGCCAACGCGTCCGGGATGGAGTGGTTGACGGCGAAGTATTCGCACTCGAACACGCCGTGGCGGGTGCTTTGCCCCTCCTTGACCTCGACGAACACCGGCTTGATGCGGTGCTCGCGGCATTTCGCGGCGACCAGCGCCAGGGTGAACTTCGACCCGACGACGGGGATGTCCGGCCGCAGCTTGAGCAAAAACGGGATCGCCCCGATGTGGTCCTCGTGCGCGTGGGTCAGCACCAGCGCCTCGACGTCGTCGAGCCGGTCCTCGATGTGGCGCAGGTCGGGCAGGATCAGGTCGACCCCGGGCTCGTCGTGGGTGGGAAACATCACGCCGCAGTCGATGATCAGCAGCCGGCCCAGGTGCTCGAAAACCGTCATGTTGCGACCGATTTCGCTGATGCCGCCCAGCGCGGTGACCCGCAACCCACCCGCGGTCAGCGGACCTGGTGGGGTGAGGTCTACATCCACTTGCTCACCTGAGCACCGAGGCCGCACGCATGTCGGCGGCCAGCGCGTCGTTCTGCTCCGGCGTCGCCGCCAGCTGCGGCAGCCGCGGATCACCGACGTCGAAGCCCTGCAGCCGCAGGCCCGCCTTGGACATCGTCACCCCGCCCAGCCGGGCCATGGCATCGCACAGCGGGGCGAGCCCGACGTTGATCTTGCGGGCGGTGGCGATGTCGCCGGAACCGAAGGCGGACAACAACTCTCGCAGCTGACCGGCCGCCAGATGCGAGATCACACTGATGAAGCCGGTGGCGCCCATCGCCAGCCACGGCAGGTTCAGCGCGTCGTCGCCGGAGTAGTAGGCCAGCCCGGTCTCGGCCATGATCTGGCCCCCGGCGTGCAGATCCCCCTTGGCGTCCTTGATTCCGACGATGTTCGGGTGCGCGGCCAGCGCGCGGATGGTCTCGGTCTGGATCGGTATCACCGAGCGCGGCGGAATGTCGTAGAGCAGCACCGGCAGCTCGGTCGCGTCGGCGACGGCGGTGAAATGCGCGATCAGCCCGCTCTGCGGCGGCTTCGAATAGTACGGGGTGACCACCAGCAGGCCGTGGGCGCCCTCGGCCGCGGCGGCCTTGGCCAGCCGGATGCTGTGCGCGGTGTCGTAGGTGCCGGCGCCGGCGATCACCCGGGCGCGGTCCCCCACCGCCTCGAGCACGGCGCGCAACAGGTCGCGCTTCTCGTCGTCGGTGGTGGTCGGCGACTCGCCGGTGGTTCCGGAGATCACCAGGCCGTCGCACCCGGCTTCCACCAGGTGGTTCGCCAGCCGGGCGGCGGTGGTGAGGTCGACCGTCCCGTCGGCGCCGAACGGCGTCACCATCGCGGTCAGCAGAGTTCCCAGGCGCGCCGGGGCGTCGAATCCGACGGTACTCACGGTGTTCAGGCTACCTGGCGGCGGCAAGCCATTTGGTACCCGCCGCCCCGGCCGTGTCCCGGTGAGCAGCCTCAGGCTTCGGTAGCCAACGGGCTGGTGGCGACCTCGGTGCCGTCGGCCAGGGTGGAGATCTCGAAGTCGGCGAACACCGCGGGCGCGACCCCGGCGAGCTGCCGCAGGCACTCGATGGCCAGCCGCCGGATCTCCACATCGGCGTGCTCGCTGGCCCGCATCGCGATGAAGTGCCGCCACGCCCGGTAATTGCCGGTCACCACGATGCGGGTTTCCGTCGCGTTGGGCAACACCGCGCGCGCGGCCTGGCGGGCCTGCTTGCGGCGCAGGATCGCGTTGGGCTGATCGGCGAACTTGGCCTCCAGCCTGGCCAGCAGGTCGGCGTAGGTCGCGCGGCTGGCGTCGGCGGCGGCCGCCAGGATCGCCTGCAGCTCGGGGTCGTCCTCCATGCCCGGCGGCACGACGACCCGCGAGTCCCGTTCCGGGACATAGCGCTGCGAGAGCTGCGAGTAGGAGAAGTGCCGGTGCCGGATCAGCTCGTGCGTGCAGGACCGGGACAGGCCGGTGATGTAGAACGACACGCTCGCGTGCTCGAGCACCGAGAAGTGGCCGACGTCGATGATGTGCCGGATGTAGCCGGCGTTGGTCGCGGTCTTGGGGTTGGGCTTCGACCAGCTCTGGTAGCAGGCCCGGCCGGCGAACTCCACCAGCGCGGGACCGCCGTCGGCGTCGGTGCTCCACGGCACGTCGGGGGGTGCCAGGAACTCGGTCTTGGCGATCAGTCGCACGCGCATCGGCGCCAGCTCGGCCACGGCGCTCACCTTAAGGCGTGCCGCGCGGCCGCGCGCAGCGCCGGGGCCAGATCGCCCTGCCCGGAAACGCTGAGCCCGCCCAGTCCCAGCCACGACGCCATGGACTCCAGCTCGCCGGCCAGCGCCGCGGCGACCCGGGGCCGCGAGATGTCGGGCTCGCCGAAAGCGCCCACCACGCGAAGGGAGTCGGCGCCGCGGTCGGCCTTGAGGTCCACGCGCGCGACCAGCCGGCCGTCCAGCAGGAACGGCCACACGTAATAGCCGTACTTGCGCTTGGCTGCCGGGGTGTAGATCTCGATGCGATAAGCGAATTCGAACAGCCGCTCCACCCGGGGCCGGAAGAAGATCAACGGGTCGAACGGGCACAGCAGCGCGGTGCCGCGGTCCGCGCGCGGCACCGTCCGCCCGGCCCGCAGGTACGCCGGCGCGGACCAGCCGTCGACGCTGACCCGCTCGATCTCCCCGGCCGCCAGCAGGTCGCCGATCGCCGGCTTGACCCGCGGCGCGGGCAGCCGGAAGTAGTCGCGAATGTCGGCCTCGGTGCCCACGCCCAGCGCGGTGGCGGCCCGCAGCGTGAGCTCGCGGATGGCCTCGTCGTCGTCCACCCGGCGGGCCAGCACGTCGGCCGGCAGCACCCGCTCCACCAGGTCGTAGTGGCGGGCGAAGCCGACCCGGGTGGCCGTGGTGAGCACCCCGGAGGAAAACAGCGCCTCGGCCACCCACTTGGTGTCGCTGCGGCTGCCCCACCAGCTTCCCCTGGGGCCGCGCGGGCCGCCGGCCAGGTGCGCCTCGATCTGCCCGGCGGTGCTGGGCCCGAGTTCCGCCACGGCGGCGACGATTTCGTCGGCCAGCCGCGGGTTGGCCTTGACGATATGGGTGCCCCAGCGGCCGTGCGGGTATTGCCGCATCCGCCAGCGCAGCAGCGGCCAGTCGTCGACGGCCATCAGCGCGGCCTCGTGCGCCCAGTACTCGGCCAGCAACCGCGCCCGGCGCGGGCCCCACGCCGCGCGGTCCAGCACGTCGCGGTCGTACGGGCCGAGCCGGCTGAACACCGGCGCGTAGTGTGCGCGCACCGCCACCGACACCGAATCCAGTTGCAGCACTTGGATTCTCGAAATGAGCCGTTTCAGGTGCGCACGCGTCACCGGGCCCGTGGGCCGCGGTTCGTTAAATCCTTGGGCCGCAACGGCTATCCGCCGGGCCTGCGCGGCGGTCAGCCGCGCGCTCAGCCGGCGCTGACTTTCTCGTCCAGCGGCACCACGGCGCTGCCGTCGGGCAGGTCGTCGCGTTCCTGGTACGCCGCCTCGAGCGCGCCCGGGACCGCTTCCAGGTCGCGGTACACGCCCATCAGTTGCTCCAGGATCTTGATCCGCTGCTGGCTCGCCGCGTTCACCGCGCGGCGGGCCTCCTCACGATCCCGGTCGGCTCGCTGTCGCGCCTCGGCCAGGAGCCGCTCGCGGGCCTGCTCGGCGTCGTCGCGCAGGCTGGCCAACTCGGCCTCGAGCTTCGCCTTGGTTTCCTGGTACTCGGCCTCGAGGGCCTTTTGCTGGGCGGCCATGTCGGCCAACATCTCGTCGCGCTTTTGCCGGGTGGCCTCGGCCTCGGCCTCGGCGGCCGCGATCAGTGCCTCCGCCTCGGCCTGCGCCTCGGCCTGCATCTCGGACACCTCGTCGACCGCGCGCCGCAGCATCTTCGCCATCCGCTTCTGCATCGCGTGCGGCGACGGTGAGGTGTCGGTGAGGACGGCAACCTCCTTGCGCAGCGCGGCCGCCTCATCGCCCGATTCCTTCAGCCGGGCCCGCAAACTCTCCACGTCGTCGAGCAGCAGCTTCTGCTTGGTGGTCAACACCTCGATGTGGGCGTCGACCGCGGCCGGGTCGTAGCCCCGGAACATGCGAGTGAACGTCTTTGTGGGTTCGGTGATCACTGCCAAATTCCCCTCCTGGAAGCTCCTGGTAAACCCGGTAGACCGACCCCGACGTCGAGTATGTCAGGTCAGGCCATGGGCGCGGACACGAGCACTCACCGCCGAGAGTAGCTGTGAAACCGGTACCGCAGCCCCGAGCGGCTGAGCAGCCACTCGCCGGTCTCGGCCCGCCACGCTCCGTCGAGCACCGGGGCCAGCGCGTCGTCGTCGTCGCGCGGCAGGTCGATCTCGACCTCGGTCACCTCGCACCGGCTGGCGTGCGGCAGCGCGAGCGAGTAGATCTGCGCGCCGCCGATCACCCACGTCTCGGGCTCGGTCTGGAGAGCGGCCAGGGCCGCCTCCAGCGAACCGAACACCTCGGCCCCGTCGACCGCGAAGCCGGTTTGGCGGGACAGGACGACGTTGCGGCGGCCCGGCAACGGCCGGACCCTCGCCGGCAGGGAATCCCAGGTTCGCCGGCCCATCACCACCGCGTGGCCCATGGTCACCTGCTTGAAGCGCGCCAGGTCTTCGGGCACCCGCCACGGGATGTCACCGCCGCGCCCGATCACACCGGACGTCGACTGAGCCCACACCAGGCCCAGGGTGCTCATACAGCGACGGGGGCTTTGATCGCGGGATGCGGGTCGTAGTTCTTCACGACGACGTCGTCGTAGGTGTAGTCGAAGATCGAATCCCGTTGGCGCAGAAAGAGTTCCGGGTATGGCCGCGGCTCGCGGCTCAGCTGCAGCCGCACCTGGTCGACGTGGTTGTCGTAGATGTGGCAGTCACCGCCGGTCCAGACGAACTCGCCGACGGAAAGCCCCGCCTGGGCGGCCATCATGTGGGTCAGCAGCGCGTAGCTGGCGATGTTGAACGGCACCCCCAGGAACAGGTCGGCGCTGCGCTGGTAGAGCTGGCAGCTCAGCCGCCCGTCGGCGACGTAGAACTGGAAGAACGCGTGACACGGCGGCAGCGCCATCCGCGAGATTTCGCCGACGTTCCACGCCGACACGATGATGCGCCGCGAGTCCGGGTCGGTGCGCAGCAGCTGCAGCGCGGCGCTGATCTGGTCGATGTGCTCACCCGTCGGCGTGGGCCAGGATCGCCACTGCACGCCGTAGATCGGCCCGAGATCGCCTGTGGCGTCTGCCCATTCGTCCCAGATGGTGACTCCGTGCTCGCGCAGCCAGCCGACGTTGGAGTCGCCGCGCAGGAACCACAACAACTCGTAGACAACCGATTTGAAATGCACCCTCTTGGTGGTCAGCAGCGGGAAGCCGGCCGACAGGTCGTAGCGCAGCTGCTGGCCGAACAGGCTTCGGGTGCCGGTGCCGGTGCGGTCCGGCTTGGCCGCGCCGCGCTCGAGCACCAGGCGCAGCAGGTCCTCGTAGGGTGTGGGAACCGGCACGCGGCCAGCTTAGCGTCGATCGGCAGGAGTAGAACGGGTGCCATGCCGAACATCGAAGACGCCGTCACCACCGACGACGGCACCTGCACCGTCCACCTGTTCACTCCCGACGGCCCGGGCCCGCGGCCCGGCGTGGTGATGTTCCCGGACGCCGGCGGCGTGCGCGACACCTTCCACCAGATGGCGGCCAAGCTGGCCGGGTTCGGCTACGCGGTGCTGCTGCCGGACGTGTATTACCGCAGCGGCGACTGGGCCCCGTTCGACATGGCCACCGTGTTCGGCGACGAGCGGGAACGCCGGCGGCTGTTTGCCATGATCGGCAGCATCACGCCGGACAAGATGGCCGCCGACGCCGCCGCCTTCTTCGACTACCTGGCCGCTCGCCCCGAGGTTTCCGGGGAGCGGTTCGGTGTGTGCGGCTATTGCATGGGCGGGCGGACGTCGTTGGTGGTTGCCGGCCGGGTTCCCGACCGTGTCGCGGCGGCGGCGTCGTTCCACGGCGGCGGCCTGGTGACCGACGGCGCAGACAGCCCGCACCTGCTGGCCGACCGGATGAGCGCCACCGTGTACGTCGGCGGCGCCGAGAACGACGCGTCGTTCACGGCCGATGACGCCGAGCAACTCGACAAGGCGCTGACCGCCGCCGGGGTGGCCCACACCATCGAGTGGTACCCGGCGGCGCATGGGTTCGCGGTCCCGGACAACCCGCCCTACGACCCCGCGGCCGACGAGCGGCACTGGGCGGCGATGACGGGCCTCTTCGCTTCGGCGCTACCGCGCTAGCGTGTTTGCTGTGGCAGAGCGGCAGCAACCGAATTTCGCTTGTGTCAGCTAACGAAATGCGCCAGAAGCCCCGCGCAATATCGTTATCCGCCACCGCAAACAATTGCGCACGTGCCGAATAGCAAATTCGACTATCGGACTATGGACTTTCGCACGCGCCGTAATCTAGCATTTGCTGCCAGCGGAATGGTCGGCGCGATGACGGAGTGAGCCGTGGCTACCAACGGTCCCACCACTGTGGACGGCGAACGCATCGAACGACGACGGCCGAAGCCACCGGGTCAGCTGCCCATGGAAACACTGCGGGACATGCCCGCGCTGGTCGTGCTGGAGCGGCTGCCCACGCCGGCCCTGGCGGTCGACCGCGCCGGAACCATCCTTTTCGCCAACGGGGCGTTCCGCGAGATGGTCGGCTATTCGTCCGACGAGCGGCTACCGACGAACTTCGACGACGTCTTCCACCGCCTGCCGGCCGACGACCACTGGGTCGCTCTGGCGGGAACCGACGGCCCGCGGTTGGTGGAGCTGCGGCACCGGGACGGCCACACGGTGTGGGCCAACATGAGCAAGTCGGCGATGCGGCGCCGTGACGACACCGTCGCGCTGGTCGGCTTCCACGACCTCACCGAAGAGCTCTGGCTGTGCCGCAAAGCCCTCGAACTACCGCAGGAGGCGCTGGCCCGGACGTCGCGGGGAGTGACCCGCGGCGGCGGCGCGATTTAGTCCACAGTTGCGGTTTTATCCACAGATTGCGCGATTGGCGATGTTGATTCGCACAGGTGTTCGATAGAGTGGGGGTATGGGTGCGAGCAGTCGTGAGGAGATCGTCGAGGTCTTCGGCGCGCTCGACACCGCCCTGGACCGGTTGGGCGAGTTGTCCTTTGAGGTGTTGACGACCCCGGAACGACTGCGGGCCCTGGAACTGCTCGAATGCGCGGCGCGGCGGCTGCGCGCCCCGCAACACACCCTGATCAACCAAGTCGGCGCCCAAGCCTGCGCCGAAGAGTTGGGCGGCAGCCTGCGCACCGCGCTGGCCGACCGGCTGCGCATCACCCGGGCCGAGGCCACCCGGCGCATCGACGACGCCGACGACCTGGGTGAGCGGCGCGCGCTGACCGGGCAGCCGTTGGCGCCGCGGTTGGCCGCGACCGCCACCGCCCAACGCGCGGGCCTCATCGGCGACGGGCACGTGCGCGTGATCCGCGGTTTCTTTGCCCATCTGCCCGCCGAGGTGGATTTGTCTATCCGGGAGGCCGCCGACGCCGATTTGGCCAAGCACGCCGCCCACTACCGGCCCGACGAGCTGGCCCGCTACGCGCAGCGGATCATGGACTGGCTGCACCCCGACGGCGACTTCAGCGATCAGGAAAGGGCGCGCAAGCGCGGGATCATCCTGGGCAAGCAGGAATACGACGGCATGTCGCGCATCAGCGGCATGATCACCCCCGAGCTGCGGGCCGCGATCGAGGCCATGCTGGCCAAGCTGGCCGCCCCCGGCGCCTGCAACCCCGACGACCAAACCCCGATCGTGGATGCGGCCCCGGATGAGGAGGCGGTGCGCCGCGATCACCGCACCGCAGCCCAGCGCAACCACGATGCCTTGCTGGCCGCACTGCGTGGCTTGTTCGCCTCCGGGGAGTTGGGGCGGCACAATGGGTTGCCGGTGTCGATCATCGTGAGCGCCACGCTGCGGGAGTTGGAGGCCGCCGCGGGCAAGGCGCTGACCGCCGGCGGCACCCTGGTGCCCATGTCGGATGTGATCCGCTGGGCCGGCCACGCCCATCATTACCTCGCGTTGTTCGATGGCGCCAAGCCGCTGGCCTTGTATCACACCAGGCGGCTGGCCTCCCCGGCCCAGCGAATCATGCTGTACGCCAAGGATCGCGGGTGCACCAAGCCCGGCTGCGATGCCCCGGCCTATCACAGCCAAGTGCACCACGTAAAAGGATGGACGAACACGCGGCGCACCGACATCGACGACCTCGGCCTGGCCTGCGGCCCGGACAACAGACTCATCGAGAAGGGCTGGACCACCCGCACCAACACAAGAGGCGAAACCGAATGGATACCACCCCCACACCTCGACCGCGGCCAACCCAGAACAAACAGCTTCCACCACCCCGAACGATTCCTGCGCGGCCAAGACGACGACGAACCCCATTGACGCAGGGATTCGCCTAGCTCGGCGGCAGGCCCACCAACTCGGCCAGCCGGGCCCGGTGACGATAGGCGGACCCGAACGCCAGCTGGTCGCTCTTGGCCCGCTTGAGATACAGGTGCGCCGGATACTCCCAGGTCATCCCGATGCCGCCGTGCAGCTGCACGCACTCCTCCGCGGCGTGCACGGCCACGCCGCTGCAGTAGGCCTGCGCGATGGCCGCGGCGGTGTTCGCGTCTTCGTCCCCGCGGGCGCGGGTGTCGGCGGCGTAGCGGGCCACCGCCGTCGCCGACCCGACCTCGAACCACAGGTCGGCCAGCCGGTGCTTGATCGCCTGATAGGAGCCGATGGTGCGGCCAAACTGCTTGCGCTGCTTGGCATAAGCGAGTGTGGTGTCGAAACACCACTGTGCCACCCCCAGTTGCTCGGAGGCGAGCAGGGCCGCCCCGGTCTGCAGCGCCTCGGTCACGGCCGCGTCGGCCGCCCCGACCCGCGCCCCGATCGACGACGACGCCGCCCCCGAGAACCGCACATTCGCAAGGGGTCTCGTCATGTCCAACGCCAGGACCGGCGACACCTCGACCCCGGGCGCGTCGGAGGGGACGGTGTGCAGTTCGAGCCCGTCCGGGGCCGCGACCGGCACCACCAGCACGTCGGCCTCGGCGGCACCGGCAACGCTGGTGACCGAGCCGGTGAGCCCGTCGCCGGCGACGCCGACGCCCGCGATCGGATCTCCCGGGGCCGTGGACAGCGGCACCACCAGCGCGGCGGTCGCCGACCCCTGGGCCAGCCGGGGCACGGTCTCGGTGTCGCCGGCGCGCAACAGCGCGACCGTCGCAAGCACCCCGCTGGACAGGAACGGCACCGGCGCCACGGCCCGGCCGATCTCCTCCATGACGACGGCGGCCTCGCGGGCACCCGCGCCGGCGCCGCCGAGGGACTCGGGCACCAGCAGACCCGCCACCCCCAGGTCGGCGGACAGCGTCCGCCACACGGGTGAAAAGTCTTGCGGCACCGGGTCATACGCGCTGACCACGGCTTCAACTGGGCAGCGGTCGGCGAACAGGTGGCGCACGCTGTCGCGCAGCGCCTCCTCGGTGTCGGAGTACAGCAGGTCGCCGGTGCTCATCGATCCAGGTCCTTCCACGCGACGTCCTTGTCGACCCGGTGTTCGCCCGGCAGGCCCAGGATCCGCTCGGAGATGGTGTTGCGCAGGATCTCCGAGGTGCCGCCCTCGATCGAGTTGCCGCGGGCTCGCAGGTAGCGGTAGCCGGGCTCGCGACCGATCAGGTCGACGGTTTCCGGCCGGCGCATGGTCCAGTCGTCGTAGCGCAGCCCCGCTTCGCCGTGCAACTCGATCTCGAACCCCGAAATCGCCTGCGCCAGTTTGGCGAAGGCCACCTTCATGCCGGCGCCTTCCGGTCCGGGCTGGCCGGCGACCGCCTGTTGCCGCAGCCGCTCGCCGGCCAGGCGCAGGACTTCGGCGTCGACCCACAGCCGCATCAGCTCGTCGTGCATGGCGGGATTGCGCAATGCGGGCTCGTCTCGCCAGGCCCGGGTGACCTTGCCGATGTGGCCGCCCTCCCGCGGCGTTCCGGCGCGAGTGCCGATCGCGACCCGCTCGTTGTTGAGCGTGGTGGTGGCAACGCGCCAGCCCCCGCCCTCCGGCCCGAGCCGATTCGCATCCGGCACCCGCACGTCGGTGAGAAACACTTCGTTGAACTCCGCCTCGCCGGTGATCTGGCGCAGCGGGCGCACCTCGACGCCGGGTTGGGTCATGTCGCACAGGAAGTAGGTCAGGCCAAAGTGTTTGGGCACCGTCGGGTCCGTGCGGGCGACGAGGATCGCCATCTGCGCGTGCTGCGCCTGCGACGTCCACACCTTCTGCCCGTTGACGATCCAGTCATCACCGTCGCGGACCGCGCGCGTGGCGACCCCGGCCAGGTCGGATCCGGCACCGGGCTCGCTGAACAGCTGGCAGTAGATCTGCTCGCCGGTGAACAAGGGGCGCAGAAACTTTCGCTTCTGTTCGTCGGTGCCGAACGCCGCGATCGTCGGCGCCGCCATGCCCATGCCGATGTAGTTCTTCACGGTGCCGCCGATCGGCGCGCCGGCGGCGGCCAGCTTCGCGTCGACGCGCTCCTGGGCCTTCCGCGGCAGATCCAGCCCGCCGAAACCCCGCGGCAGGTACACCCAGGCCATGCCCGCGTCGTATTGCGCGCCCAGGAACTCGCGCGGGTCGCTGGTCGCGGGGTCGTGTTCGTCCAACAGGGCCTGCACCCGCGCGTCCAGGTCGGCGGCGTAGTCCTGGGTGGAGTCCTGGGAACTCATTGCCGGAACCCGAACACCGGGCCGAGCAGCAGGCCGCCGTCGATCACCATCGTCTCGCCGGTGATCCAGCTTGCGGCGTCGGAAACCAGGAAGGCGACCGCCCCGGCCACGTCGGTCGGCTCGCCGATGCGCCCGAGGGCGATCGACGAGGCCAGCGGATCCTCGTGGTCCTTCCACAGCGCCTCGGCGAGCCGGGTGCGAACCACCCCGGGGCAGATCGCGTTGACCCGGATGCGCGGCGACAGCTCCAGCGCCAGCTGCTTGGTGACGTGGATCAGGGCGGCCTTGGTGGCGTTGTACATGCCCATCGCCGGCGATTGGTGCAAGCCGCCGATGGAGGCGGTGTTGACCACCGACCCGCCGTGCTCGCCCATCCACGACTTGACCACGAGCGAGGTCCACAGCAGCGGCGCCCACAGGTTGACGTCGAAGATCTTGGTGAAGCGGGCGTGGTCCTGATCGATCAGCGGACCGTAGGCGGGGTTGGTCCCCGCGTTGTTGACCAGGATGTCGACGCTGCCGAAGCGCTCCAGCGTGAGCTCCACACAGCGCCGGGCCGCGTCCTCGTCGACCGCGTGGGCGCCGACGCCCAGCGCCTTCTCGCCCACCTGCGCCGCGGCCGCCTCGGCCGCCTCCTGCTTGCGGGCGGTGAGGACCACGTTGGCACCGGCGGCCGCCAGCTGTTGCGCCGTGGCCAGCCCGATTCCGCGCGAGGCGCCGGTGATGATCGCGGTGCGGCCGGTCAGATCCAGTGAGGTCATCGGTGTGCCTTCTGTCTCGTTGGTGACTGTGTGGTGGCCGGGCTCCGCGCTCGGAGGGTCACGGTGTCCTGTAGATGTTTTGTACACGTGTTGGCGTGGTATGCGACACGCATGTTAGCGAAATTGACCCTCATGAAACCAATGGTGGTGGCCGGTGCGGTTGCCGCGGCGATTGCCGCCGCGCCGACGGCGACCGCCGACGTTTTTGTGGTGGGACCAGCGGCGACGGGGCCCGCGCCCACCCACGTCGTGTTCAAGGACGACCCGGGCGGCGGCGGCTGTGACGCCAACGGCAACTGCGGCTCCGGCGGCCAGAACCAGGGCCCCGGCGGCGGTCCGGGCGGGCAGGGCTGCGTCCCGGGCGTCGGCTGCGGCTCGGGCGGCCAGTTCGCGGGTCCCGGCGGCGTGCCGGGCGGCCAGGGTTGCCTGCCGGGCGTCGGCTGCGGCTCCGGCCACGCATAACAGCTAGATCCGGTTCGATCCTCAGCCTCCCGGCAGCCTGGTGATCCAGGCCCGGGAGTCTGCGGGGTCGATGACGTCGTCGAGTTCGAAGGTGGTGGCCGCCCGCAGCGCCTTGCCGTGCGCGTAGGCCGCCGCCACCAGCTTGTCGAACAACTGCCGGCGTTCCTCGGGATCGGCCGCCGCGGCGAGCTCCTTGCTGAAGCCCAGCCGCACGGCCCCCTCCAGGCCCATGCCGCCGATCTCCCCCGTCGGCCACGCGACGGTGAATTGCGGCGCGCGGAAGGAGCCGCCGGCCATCGCCATCGCGCCCAGCCCATAACCCTTGCGCAGGATGATCATTCCGAGCGGCACCGTCAGCCTGGCGCCCAGCACGAACATCCGGCCGAACCGCCGGACCGCCGCCTCCTTTTCCGCGTCCGGCCCGACCATGAACCCCGGGGTGTCGCACAGCGAGATCACCGGCAACCGAAACGACTCGCACAGCGCCAGGAAGTCGCCGGCCTTGTCGGCCGCCTCGGCGTCGATCGCGCCGCTGAGATGGTGACTGCTGTTGGCAATCAAGCCATATGGCACGCCCTCGACGCGGACCAGCGCGGTGACTATCCCGACGCCGTAGTCGGGTCGCAGCTCGAGCACGGAGCCGATGTCGACGATCGACTCGATCGCCCGGTGCACGTCGTAGGCGCGTAACCTGTTCTGCGGCACCACATGTCGGGCCAGCCGCGGATCCGGCGCTGCCCAATCGCTCACGACGCCCTGGAAGTACGACAGGTACTGCTTGGCCAGCGACACCGCGTGCGCCTCGTCGCGGGCGACCAGGCTCACCACGCCGTTGTGGCGCTGCACGTCGATCGGGCCGATCGCCTCGGGCGGGTACACCCCGAGCCCGCCGCCCTCGATCATGGCCGGGCCGCCCATCCCGATGTTGGCGTCCGGGGTCGCGATGATCACGTCGCACACCCCCGCCAGCGCGGCGTTGCCGGCGAAGCAGCGGCCGGAGACGATCGACACCAGCGGCACCCGGCCGCTCAGGCCGGCCAGCATCCGGAACGTCGGCACGTCCAGCCCGGCCCGCCCGCCGACGTCGGTGTCGCCCGGCCGCCCACCGCCGCCCTCGGCAAACAGCACCACCGGCAAGCGTTTTCGGGCGGCCAGCTCGAAGACCCGGTCGGTCTTGGCGTGGTTGCGCATGCCCTGCGTCCCGGCCAGCACGGTGTAGTCGTAGGACACGACTATCGTCTCGGCGCCCCCAATGGTCGCCAAACCGGCGACCAGGCCGTCGGCCGGGGTATTGGCGATCAGGTCCTCCTCCGAACGCCGGCTGCGCTGCGCGGCGATGGCCAAGGCGCCGTATTCGACGAGGCTGCCCGGGTCGACCAGGTCGGCGATGTTCTCCCGCGCGGTGCGCCGGCCCTGCTGGTGCCGCTTGGCGACCGCGGCCGGCCGGCCCTCGTCGAGGGTGAGCAGGTGGCGCTCGCGGACCTCGTCGAGGTCGGCGCGGGGCCGATCGAGATCCGTTGTGGCCGCGGCAGATTCGCCGGTGCCACCGGCCCCGGTCCGGGTGAAGACCAGCAACGGGTCCCCGGTGCCGACGACCTGGCCGGGCGTCACCAGGCTGCGCGCGGTCCGCAGCGCGTCCGGTGCCGCCAGCGCGTGCTGCATCTTCATCGCCTCGAGCACGACCAGCTGGGCGCCGGGACCGAACTCCGCGCCCTCGGGGGCCACCTCGACCACCGTACCGGCCAGCTGCGCGCGCAGCACTTCCTCACCCGGGTAGAGCTCGACCGCGGCCACCCTGGCGTCGTGCTGGTGGGAAAGCGCCGCGGCCGCAAGTTCGGGCAGCCTCTCGTCGAGGAAGCCCGTCGTCACCACACCCGACTGGATCTGGCTGTCCGACAACAGCTCCCGCAGCAGTCCGACGTTCGTGCCAACGCCCTCGATGGCGAACTCGTCCAGCGCCGTGCGGGCCTTGCGCACCGCCGCGGCGAACGACGACCCCCGCACGTGCGTGACGACCTTGGCCAACAGCGAGTCGTACCGCGGGCTGGTGGCCAGGCCGGGACGGCCGTAGCTGTCGACGCGCACCCCCGGCCCGGTCGGCGGCGAGAACACCGTCAGCGTGCCCGCCGCCGGGACGACGGACCCGTCGGCGGCGAAGGTCTCCATGTTGACCCGGGCCTGGATCGCGATGCCGCGTCGCGCGGCCGGTTCGCCGATGACTTCGGTGCCGTCGGAGGCGATCCCGGCCGGCAGGCCCAGCTGGTTGCCCAGCCTGTAGTAGGACGCGCCGCCGGCGATGGCCAGCTGCACGGCCACCAGGTCCACCCCGGTGGTCTCCTCGGTGACGGTGTGTTCCACCTGGATTCGCGGGTTGATTTCGAGGAAAACGTAATCGTCGCCGGTGACCAGGAACTCGACCGTGGCCAGCCCGTGCAGGCCGACCCTGGCGCACAGCCGGGCGGCGGCCTGGTGCAATTCGCGGCGCAGGGTTTCCGAAAGGCCTTGCGCGGGCGCGATTTCGACCAGCTTTTGGTAGCGGCGCTGGATGCTGCAGTCGCGGTCGCCCAGGGCCAGCGCGTGGGTCTGGTGCCCGGCCGGCGCGCCCACCACCTGCACCTCGATGTGCCGCGCAGCATCCAGGAGCGCCTCGGCGAACAGCGCCGGATCGCCGAAACCGAGCCGCGCCTCCGCGGCGCACTGGCGGTAGGCGTCGTCGATCCGATCGGCGCTGCGCACCTTGCGCATTCCCCGCCCGCCGCCGCCGGCGAGCGCCTTGATCATGATCCCGCCGTCCCGGGCCGCGAAGAACGCCCGGACGTCGTCGACGGTGCTGGGGCCCTCGGTCGCGGGCAGCACCGGCAGGCCGGCGGCGATCGCGGCGCCGCGGGCCGCCGACTTGTTGCCCGCCAGCTCGAGCACGTCGGCGTCCGGTCCCACGAACGTGTATCCGGCGGCCCGGCAGGCGCGGGCGAACTCGGCGTTCTCGGACAGAAATCCGTAGCCCGGGTGGATCAGCCCGGCGCCGGACTTCTTGGCGGCCGCCAGTATCTCGGCGTGATCCAGGTAGGCCTGCGGGCCGGCGCCGGGCAGGCCGATCGCCTCGTCGGCCGCGTGCACATGCGGGCTGTCGGCGTCGTCCTCGGCGTACACCGCGACCGTTTGCAGGCCCAGTTCCGTTGCGGTGCGGACGATTCGAAGCGCGATCTCGCCGCGGTTGGCGATCAGCAGGCTCATCGCAGCGGGTCGCCCCACCGGACCTGCTCGCGCAGCTTGCCCTTGAGCAGCTTGCCGCCGGGGTTGCGCGGCAACGGGCTGTCGACCACCGTGACGTACTGCGGCACCTTGAAGTCGGCGAGCTCGGCGCGGCAGTGTTCGAGCACGGCCGGCACGTCGACCCGGTCCTGGCCGCCGAACAGCACCGCACCGACCTTCTCCCCCATCACCTCGTCGGGCACCGCCAGCACGCAGGCGTCCGCGACGGTGGGCGCCGCCAGCAGCGCGGCCTCCACCTCGACGCTGGACACGTTCTCGCCGCCACGGTTGATAATGTCCTTGAGCCGGTCGACGATGTACACCCGGCCCGCATCGTCGACCCGGACCACGTCGCCGGTGTGCAACCAGCCGTCCACGATGGTGGCCGCGGTGGCCTCGGGCCGGTTCCAGTAGCCACGGGTCACGTTGGCGCCGCGCACCACCAGCTCGCCCGTCAGCTCGCCGGCGTCCTCGCCGAACGGGATCACGCCGAGATCCACCGAGGGCACGGCGTACCCGACGGAGTCGGCGTGCTCGACGGCGTCGCGGTCGGGCAGCACCGTCATCAGCGAGGCGCTCTCGGTCATGCCGTACCCGTTGAACACGGTGGCCCGGCCGAACGCCTCCTTCACCGATCGCACCAACGTCGGGGCGATCGGTGCGCCGCCGTATCCCACCCAGCGCACGCCTGAAACGTCGGCCGCGGCAAAGCCCTTGTGCCGCAACAACAGCGAGTACACCGCGGGCACGGTGACCATGAACGAGATCCGCTCGGCGGGCAGCGTCGCGATCAACTCGTCGAGGTTCAGCGCGGGCATGATCACCGCCGCTCCCCCGACGCGGGCGGCGATCAACAGCTGTGAGTTGCAACCGGTCACGTGGAACAGGGGCACCGAGATGAGGGTGCGCAGCCGGTCGCCGAGGTCGGCCGATTCCCCGAGGCAGCGCAGCATGTTCTCGGTGTTGGTCAGGAACGCCTCGTGCGTGGTCGGAACGCCCTTGGGGTGGCCGGTGGTTCCCGACGTGTAGAACAGCGCGGCCGTGTCGGCGTGGCCGAGCCCGTGGGTCACGTGCGGTTCGCCGTCGGGCAGCGGGGTGCCGGGCGCGAGATCCATCCGGGCGCCCGCGTCGGACAGGATGAACTCGATCTCGGGCTGCGCGGAGCGCGTATTGACCGGCACCGCAACGCCACCGGCCATCACGGTGCCCCAGAACGCGAGCACCCAGTCGATGCCGGCCGGGTAGCGCACCGCGACGCGATCGCCCGGGCCCAGCCCGTCGGCCCGCAGCCCGCCGGCCACCCGCGCCGCGCGGTTCCACAGTTCGCGGTAGGTCAGCCGGCCTCCGCCGAGCTCGACCACGGCCTCGCCGTTCGGGCGGTTGTCGACCTGCTCGGCGAGCATGTCCAGCAGCGTCGCGGGCAGACGTGCGTAGTGCGGAACGCCGTCGGGGTCGCGGGAGACGCCTGTCGTCGGGAAGGGGTTGCGGTCACTGGGAATTTCGATCACTGCAGACATGCCCTTACGATCCGGTGTCCTATCGTGATGCTGGTGACGATCGAGGATTCCGCCATCATGCCCGAGGCGTTCTTCACTGTCGATGGCGACTCTTATTTGCCGGGCCCGCTGACGCGCGGGCCCTGGGGCGCGGCGATGGGCGGCCAGAACGTCGGCGGCCTGTTGGGTTGGGGGATAGAGCGATCCGGCATCGACCCCGAGTTTCAGCCCGCCCGCTTCACGGTCGACCTGTTGCGCCCGGTGGTGCTCGAGCCGGTGCAGATCCGCACCTCGGTGCAGCGCGAGGGCCGGCGCATCAAGCTGGTGGACGGGGCGCTGGTGCAGAACGGGACGACCGTCGCGCGGGCCAGCGCGCTGTTCCTGAGGCGCGGCGAGCATCCCGACGGGCGGGTCTGGTCCTCCCCGGTCCAGATGCCGCCGCTGCCGGCGGACTCCGACGGCTTCGGAGCGGACATGCCGTTTCTCATCTGGGGGTACGGCGCCACGCTCGAGGGCAGTCCCGGCATCGCGGCGGGCGAGTGGGAGCAGTCCCACTCGCAGAAGTTCGCCTGGGCGCGGGTGTTCCGCCCCATGGTGGAGGGACACCCGCTCACCCCGTTCACCCGTTTGGCGTTCGTCGGCGACATCACCAGCTCGCTGACCCATTGGGGCACAGGCGGATTGCGCTACATCAACGCCGACTACACCGTCACCGCGAGCCGATTGCCCGACGGCGAATTCCTAGGCCTTGCCGCCCAGAGCCACTACGGCACGGCCGGTGTGGCGACCGGCGCCGCGACCCTGTTCGACCGGCACGGGCCGATCGGCACGAGCTCGGCGCTGGCCTTGGCGCAGCCGGCCGAGGCCTTCCGGCCGTCTTACACGTGAGTCGTCCTAAGAGTACGGTGCGGCGCACAGCGGACCGTCGCCTCGCGGCGGCCACCGTGGGCTTCCTCTGCTACACGGCGGCGATGCCGGTGCTGGAGCGTCGCATGCGCCGCAGCGGGGGACCCGGGATCATCGCATTCGAGCTGGCCGGCAGCGCATCCCGGGTCGAGGAGATCATGGCCCGCTGGGGCCCCGAGGGTCAGCGGGCCGCGCGTCGTCGTTCCTGTGGCTCGACTTCGGGTACATGGCGGCGTACGGCACGCTCACGGCGCTGCTCGTCGACCGCACCCGCCGACGGCGCGGCCACCCGGCCGCCCTGCGCGCCGCCGCGGTCGTGGCGGTCGCCGCCGATGCGGCTGAGGGGCGGCGCGCGCGGGTCGCGGCCCTGGTCAAGTTCGCGGTTCTCGCGGCCGCACTCGGCTACGCCGCCGTCTTTACGACCAATCGCCGGGCGGAGCATTTCGGAATGCTTCGATCACTCGGGCCTGCTCAGCGGCGCTGGCGATGAGCTCGACGTGGCCGCCGTCGTGCACGTGCAGTGTCGCGTGCGGCAACAAAAGGTTCATGATCTTGGCATTGGCCAGCGGGATGATCGGATCGTCGGTGCCCGCGATGATCAGCGTCGGCTGCCGAATCAGCGGCAGCGCAAAGAGACTGGTCCACCCGACGCCCGCCAACAACTGGTGCAGATATCCCACCCGCGAGCCCGCCATCAGCTGGCGATCGAACAGTCGCATGATCATGTGCGGATCGCGGCGAACCGACCCGCCGTAGAGTTCTGAGGCGATCTTCGCCGCATACCGATGGTCCAGGAACCGCCGTGGCGTGATCATCTTCGCCAGGACGGCGGGCTTGCCGGGGATCATGATCGAACCGGTGCCCGTGGACACCAGGATGAGGCGGCGGCATCGGCGCGGGCTTTGGAAGGCGAACTGTTGGGCGAGCCCGCCGCCCCACGACAATCCCAGAACGTCAACCTGCGAATGGCCGGATTTCCGCCCGACGACCCCGACGTCCTTCAGCAGCCTGCCCAACACCATGGCCAGGTACGGAAAGCCATACGGCGCAGGAGAATCCGGTGAGCCTCCGGTGCCCGGCACGTCAAAGCGAACCACCGTCGTGTCGGGATCGAGCTGCACGACGAAAGGGTCGAGCACCTCCAGGCTTGCACCGATGCCATTGCAGAGCACCAGCGGGATCCCTGTCCCCCACCGTATACGGACCCGGATCTGCTGGCCGAGCACCGCGACGAGGTCGTTACATTCCCCGCCGCCTCGGTGGCTGTGCCCGGTCAGGCGATTCACCGGTCGTGGACGTAGGTGCCCGGCGCCGGAGCCAGCGGCCGCATCGCGCGCGTGCCCAGCGTCTTGGGCGCTGGCGTCTGCTCACCGCTGCGCTCGGCCAGCCACGTCGAGTAGTCCTGCCACCAGGAACCGGCGTGCTTATCCGCGGAACCGATCCAACGCTCGGGATCGGGCTCGTCGGCCGTCCCGACCCGGTAGGAGGCCTTCGGATTGTCCGGGGGGTTGACCAGGGCGGCGATGTGCCCGCTCGTGGAGAGCACGAACCGCAGGTCCTTGCTGCCCAGCAACCGCGCGCTGCGGTAGCACGCCTGCCACGGCGAGAGGTGGTCGGTCACGCCCGCGACGATGTACGTGTCGGTGCCGACGGCCCCGAGATCGACGGGCGTGCCGAGCATGGTCGCGCCGCCGGGTTGGGTCAACTCGTTGTGCAGCCCCATGAGCACCATGTCGCGATGCAGCGCCGCCGGCATCCGGGTGGTGTCGGCATTCCAGAACAGCACGTCGAACGGCGCCGGTGAGCGACCCTGCACGTAGTTGTTCACCCAGTAGCGCCACACCAGGTCCGTGGGCCGCAGCCACGCGAAAACCTCGGCCAGGGACCGGCCGTCGAGATAGCCCTTGCGCGCGGACAGCGCGATCGCGACGTTGGCCGCGTCCTCGTCGATCGCGGAGGCGAAGCCGGCCTTGGTCTGGTCGAGCACCGTCACCATCAGGCTGAGGCTGGCCAGGCGGTCCACCTCGCCGATCGCGCTCAGGTGCGCGGCCGTCATCGCCGCGAGGATGCCGCCCGAGCACGACGCCTGCACGTGGACACGATCGGACTTGGTGATCTTTTCGACGGCGCGCAGCGCCTCGATGACCTCCGCGCCGTAGGTGTCGACACCCCAGGACCGGTGTTCCGCGGTCGGGTTGCGCCACGAGATCGCGAACACCTGGTGGCCCTGGCGGACGAGGTACTCGATCATGCTGCGTCCGGTCGCGATGTCGAGGATGTAGTACTTGTTGATCACCGGCGGAACGATCAGCAGCGGCTCGGGGAAGACCTTGTCGGTCTGCGGGGTGTACTGGATCAGCTCGAAGACCTCGCTGCGGTACACGACCGCCCCCGGTGTGGCGGCCAGGGTCTCCCCGACCGCGAAGGCATCCGGTTCCACCATCGACGGGACCCGCGGCGCAGACGCCATGTCGCCGATGAAGTTTCGCAGACCCCGAACGAGGCTCTGGCCGCCCGTGTCGATGATCGCCTTCCAGCCCAGCGGGCTGAGCAACGGGTTGTTGCTCGGCGAGATGCCCTCCATCACGACGTCGAGCGCGAAGCGCAGGCGCTCGGCGTCGCGCCAGTCGAGGCGGGCGTCGGCGAAGAGGGCGTCGACGGTCTCGTTCGCCGCGAGGTAGGCCTGCATCGTGCGCTTCAGCAGCGGGTTGTTCAGCCATGCCGAATCGCCGAACCGCTGGTCGCCCTTGGCCGGAGCGCGCCCCGAGGTGCCGCGCCCGATCGAGACGAGCTCGCGGCCCAGCGTCCCGACGCGCTCGGCGAGCGCGCCCGGGTGACGGGCCAGGCTCAGCACGAACCTGCTCCACGACGTGTCCGGCAACATCCGGCGAGCCACGCCGGTGGCCGAACTGGTCAACAGCAGGTCGAGCGGTAGCGCGATTTCCTCGGCGTGCGCCGACTCTCGGGTGGCCATGGCGTTCCTTCTCGGCGGCTCGCGTCAGGCCTGGCGCCGCACCGCATGAACGACGGTGACCGTCAGCGGGGTCAGCACGGGCGACACAACAAGCAGCAGCGTTCCAATCAAGGGCAGCATGATTTCTCGGCTTTCGTTCGGCGGGGCGAGGGTGGCGTCGCCGAAGGTGGAATTCCTTGGCGGAGTGGATCTTCGGTGTCAGCCACCGCGAACGGTACCGATGGCGCGTCGGCGCATCGACTCCCCAGGAGGCAGACTTTCCGCGGTTTTTCGTCTCCCGGAGACCAAAACCCGATCCCGGGTCAGGACGGCGACCCGTACCAGTGGCACAACAGCAGGGCCAGCTCGACATCGAGCCTGTCGGCGCCGATCGGCCGGCCGCGCCTGTCGATCGCACACCGGACGCGGTACTTCACCGTGCTGGAATGAATGGACAGCTCTTCGGCGGCCGTTTTGAAGCTGGATCCGCATCCGAGGAAGACCCGCAGCGTGTCGCGCAGCCGTGCGTCGTTTGCGGTGTCCGCGGCGAGGCCGCCGAGCACCTCCTTCACCCATCCCCGGGACTGCTCGAGGTTGCCACCCAACAGCGCCGCCGGCATCAGGCCCGGGTCGGTCGCGGCGACCACCGCGGGCGTGCGGTCTCGCGCCGCTGCCGCCACCGTCCTGGCCGCCAGCGCCCGCTGATGCGAGACGCAGAACCCATCGACGCCGGCGGCCGGCGTGCCGACGGCAACTATCGGCGCGTGATCCCGCTTCACCAGGAAGCGCCGCACCGCCGCCACGGCGTCGTCGGGAGCCGACCGGTACGGAAGCCACGCCCATCCGCTCCTGCGATCCGTGGGGATGAACAGCGGGGCGGCGGACGCGTCGGCGGCCGCACCGAGTTCCCGCACCAGACGCTGCAACCGGGCGAGCTCGTCGGTCTCCACCTCCGTGGGGTACCACATCACCAGGGCCAGGTGATGCCATCTCAGCGGGTAGCCGACAGCCTCGCTGGCCGCGTCGACATCGATCGGCGCCCGGGCCGCCAACAACTCGCGCACCCGCAGGAACCGGATGCTGTTATGAGTGGCCAGCCACTGTTCGCGCTCCTCCTCGTACGCGGCGACCACTTGCTCGGACACCCGGTCGATGAAAGCGAACAGCGTCGCCGTGATCTTCTCCAAGACGGTGTACCTCAGTCGCTCGGCCATATCGATCGCCTGCAACTCCGCGAACACCAGCTCGTTCATGCGGCGCTGACCCAGCCGGTAGGCGCGAACCAGGGTATTGATCGGGACGCCCTGCTGGGCGAGGCGGCGGGCGTGCTCGAGCGCCGCGGTGGGCGCGTCGACATCCTGCACCGCGATCCCGCACTGCAACGCGTGCAGGACGGTCGCGACGTTGCCTTCGGCCCCGGCGTAGAGCAGCTCGGTCAGGGCGTCGTCACGCAGCTCCTCGATCTCGTCCTGCACCAGATCCGCAATGGACGACACCACTTGCGGGAGTCGCTCGCGGAGCCGAAAAGCGATGTCGGCCACGCAAACATCGAAGTCGTCGGCGGTCCGTGTCACAGGGCAGCCCGTTCGCCGGACAGGTCGAGGGCGATGTCGACGAGCATGTCTTCCTGCCCGCCGACCAGGCCGCGGCGTCCGGCCTCGACGAGCAGCGCACGCGCGTCGACATCGAACCGTTCGCCGACCTCCTCGGCGTGACGCAGGAAGCTCGAGTACACCCCCGCGTAGCCCAGGGTCAGCGTCTCGCGGTCGACGCGCACGGGTCGTTGCTGCAGCGGCCGGACCAGGTCGTCGGCGGCGTCCTCGAGGGCGTCGAGGTCGCAGCCGTGCCGCCAGCCCATGCGGGTGGCCGCCGCGACGAAGACCTCCAGCGGCGCATTGCCCGCACCCGCGCCCATGCCCGCCAACGACGCGTCGACCCGGCGGCAGCCATGCTCGACGGCGACGATCGAGTTCGCCACGCCGAGCGACAGGTTGTGGTGCGCGTGGATACCGATTTCCGTGGCGCCGCCCAGGGTTTGGCGCACGGCATCGACGCGCTCGGCGACATCGCGCATGGTCATCGCGCCGCCCGAGTCGACGACGTACACGCACCCGGCGCCGTAAGCCTCCATCAGCTTCGCCTGTTCGGCCAGCTGCTGCGGGCCGGCCATGTGGCTCATCATCAGGAAGCCGACGGTGTCCATGCCGAGTTCGCGCGCGGCGGCGATGTGGTGCGCCGAGATGTCGGCCTCGGTGCAGTGGGTGGCCACCCGCACCACGGAGGCCCCGGCCCGGTGCGCGGCGGCCAGGTCGCGCACGGTGCCGATGCCGGGCAGCACCAGCGTCGCGATCGCGGCCCTGTGGACGACGCCGGCCACCGCCTCGATCCACTCGAGGTCGGTGTGGGCGCCGAACCCGTAGATGCAGCTGGATCCGGACAGCCCGTCGCCGTGCGCGATCTCGATCGAGTCGACCCCCGCCGCGTCGAGCGCCGCCGCGATCCGGGCCGCCTGCTCCAGGCTGTACTGGTGGCGCACGGCGTGCATGCCGTCGCGCAGCGTGACGTCACTGATGTAGAGCCGCTCGGTCATTTCGATACTCCAGTCATCGAGTGAGTCATCATCGAGTGCGCGGCGATCCGTTCCGCGGTCGCGAGCGCGGCCGAGGTCATGATGTCGAGGTTGCCGGCGTAGGCCGGCAGGTAGTGTGCGGCACCGGTCACCTGCAGCATCGCGGTCACCTTGGTGCCGATGAATTTCCCGGTCTCCGGTATGTGCAGCGGATTGTCGGCGTCGAACGTCTCGAACTGCACGGCCTGCTTGAGCTGGTAGCCCGGCACGTAGCGTTGCACCTCGGCGACCATCGCCGTGATCGACGCGTCGACGGCCGCGTGGTCGCAGTCCCCCTCGACCAGGCAGTACACGGTGTTGCGCATCAGGATCGGCGGGTCGGCCGGGTTCAGGATGATCACCGCCTTGCTTCGTTGCGCTCCCCCAACGACTTTCAGCGCCGTGGCGGTCGTCTCGGTGAACTCGTCGATGCTGGCCCGGGTGCCCGGACCGGCCGACTTCGCCGAGATCGACGACACGATCTCGGCGTACGACACGAGCGCCGACCGGCTGACCGCGGTGACGATCGGCACGGTGGCCTGTCCCCCGCACGTGACCATGTTGAGGTTCGGCGCGTCGATGTGGTCCTCGAGATTGACCACCGGCACACAGAACGGCCCGATCGCCGCGGGTGTCAGGTCGAGGACACGTACATCCTTGTCGCGCAGCACCTTCCAGTGCCTGGCGTGTGCGCCGGCCGAGGTCGCGTCGAACACCAGCCGGATGTCGCCGAAGTGCGGCATCGCCATCAGGCCGTCGATCCCCGCCGAAGACGTGGGAACGCCGAGCCGTTTCGCCCGGGCCAGCCCGTCGGATCCCGGGTCCACCCCGACCATCGCGGCCACCCGCAACGGGCCGTCGCTGCGCAGGATCTTGATCATCAGGTCGGTGCCGATGTTCCCCGACCCGATGATCGCGACCGGGAATCGTTGGGTATTCATGGATCTGCTCCAGCCGACTACTCGAACGACACGCTGACGGTGCCGAGTCCGGTGATCGTCGCCGAGGCGCGGTCGCCTACAGCAACGAACGGGGCCGTGGTGTACGAGCCGGACATCACGAACCGCCCCGCCTCGATGGTGGTGTCGTACTCGGCGAGCGCGTTGGCCAGCCACGCGACGGCCGCGGCCGGATCGCCCATGACGGCGGAGCCCGGGCCGGTGCTCACGACCAGGTCGTTGACGACGAGGGTGGCGGTGGTATCGGGCAGCGGCGGGGCGTCGTCGATGGCGATCCACTCGCCCAGCACCACCGCCCCGGAACTCGCGTTGTCGGCGATGGTGTCCGCCAGGGTGATTCGCCAGTCGGCGATGCGGCTGTCGACGATCTCCAAAGCCGGGGCCACCGCATCCGTCGCGGCCCAAACGTCGTCGACGGTCACCCCCGGGCCCCGCAGCGCTGTGCGCATGCGAAACGCCACCTCGGGTTCGACGCGCGGGGCGCAGAACGCCGAGAGCGGCACGCTCGCCCCGTCGCGCACCACCATTCTGTCGAGCACGTAGCCGAAGTCGGGCTCGTCGACCCCGAGGAGTTCCTGCATCGCGGTCGAGGTCAGGCCGATCTTGTGGCCGCGCAGCGCGTGGCCGTCGTCCAATCGGCGTGCCAGGTTCAGCCGCTGGACGTCATACGCCTGGGGCACATCGAGATTCGGGTACCTCAGGGTGAGCGGGGCGATCGGCAGGCCCGTGCTCTGCGCGTCGTAGAGCAGTTGGGCGGCGTGGATCAGCCGGGTCGGCCCGGTCGTCATGCCCGCCGCCGGGACTCGAGCAGTGTGGCGGCCGCCTCGAAGACGACGCGGGCGTGCAGGCCCAGCAACGTGATCAGGTCCGCGGAGTCGCCCCCGACCTCCTTGGTGATGAACAGGCCGTCGGCGCCGGCGATCGCGTAGGTCGTCAGCAGGCGCACGCCCTCGTCGTCGAGCTCCGGCGCGAGCTCGCGCACGATCGCTTCGAACCGGTGAAACGCCCGCTCGCGAACCTCGAGAAACATCTCCCTGGCCCGCGGTTCCACGGGGCGATGCTCCAGCGCCAGCATCAGCCCCAGTCGCAGGAAGTCCGGCGCATCCAGGAACGCCTTGGCGACCCGCTCGCCGAGCTCCGTCGCCCACTCGGTGCCCGGCTCGCGGTCCGGCAGGTCCAGCGCCGCCGTCCAGCGCCGGAAGCTGCGTTCGATCACCGCGGCGATCAGGTCGTCCTTGTCGGCGAAGTGCCAATAGATCGACGTCGGCGGCAGGCCGCTCTTCTTGCTGACCAGCGAGATCGTGGTGCCGTCATAGCCGCGCTCGGTGGCCACCTGCGTCGCGGCGTCCAGGATGCGCTCGCGGGATTGCTCGCCGTTGGCGCGGGTGCGCCGCGCGCCGCGGGCTGGACTCTTCGCTGCCACGCTGCCCTCCGTTCGGGGTCATTCGGGCTCGTTCCGGGGTATTGACGTCTCGCTGCCGACAGCTTACTGTATGGAGCGCTACATTAACAACTCCCAAACAACTCCCCGAAGGGCCGGCCCATGACAGACCAATCGACGTACGACGTGGCGATCGTCGGGTACGGACCCGTCGGCGTCACCGCCGCCAATCTGCTGGGCCAGGCGGGGCTCAAGGTCGTCGTCGTCGAACGCGACCCGAACATCTACGCCCGCGCCCGGGCCATCTCCACCGACGAGGAGGTCGTGCGCATCTGGCAACAGGTAGGCCTGGCCGACCGCCTCAACGCCGACATGCAGCCCGGCAACGGGGCGACCTTCGTCGATGCCGACGGCGTGCCGTTCGTGCGGCTGCTGCCGGTGTCGCGCGGCAACGGCCACCCGCCCCAGCAATTCATCTACCAGCCCGCGCTGGAGAAGGTGCTGCGGGAGGGCGTCGACCGCTTCCCCAACGTCTCGGTCCTCCTCGAGCACGAGTGCCTGCGGGTGATCCAGGGCGACGGGCACGTCGAGCTGATGCTTGCCGATCTCAAAGCCGATGAGCAGCGGCGGATTCGGGCCTCCTATGTGATCGCGGCCGACGGGGGGTCCAGCCCGATCCGCGGGCAGCTGGGCATCGGCTTCTCGGGCCGCACCTACGCCGAGCGGTGGATCGTCATCGACACCAAGGTGCTCAAGGAATGGCCCGGCCACGACCGGCTTCGGTTCCACTGCAACCCGGCCCGGCCTACCGTCGACTGCCCCACCCCGCTGGGGCATCACCGCTGGGAGTTCCCGGTGCGCGACGAGGAGGACGAAAAGGACCTCCTCAACGAGGAAGCGATCTGGAAAGTCCTAGGCGGCCAGGGCATTTCGCCGGAGGACGTGAAGATCCTCGGGTTCGCCTGCTACAGCCACCACGTGCGCTTCGCCGACCGGTGGCGGATCGGGCGGATCTTCTTGGCCGGCGACGCCGCGCACGCGATGCCGCCGTGGATCGGTCAGGGCATGTGCGCCGGCGTTCGCGACGCCGCGAACCTGTGCTGGAAGCTGGACGCGGTGCTGCGCGGGTCCCTGCCCGAATCGGTGCTCGACACCTACCAGGCCGAGCGGATGCCGCACGTCAAGGAGGTGACCAACCGCGCCGTGAAGGTCGGGCAGGTCATCACCCAGCGAGACCCCCGCCGCGCGGCCATGCGCAATCACGTGTACCGAACGATCAGCAAGGTGCCCGGATTCACCGCGTGGCTGCGCCAACATCGGTGGCTGCCGGATGCGCGCTATCACAAGGGTCTGCTGGCGCACAACGGTAACGCCTCGGTCGGTTGCCTGATCCCGCAGCCGTGGGTCGTTGACGAAAAGGGCGACGCCGTCCGCCTCGACGACGTCGTCGGCGGCCGATGGGTCGTCCTGCACCTCGGCCCCGCACCCGCGCTGGACGACTGGCGCGCGGCCGGCGTGCCCGTCGTGAAAGTCCTTGTGCCGGGGAGCAAGCCGAGCCCCGACAGCGTCGTCGACGCCGACGGCGTGCTGACGCGCTGGCTCGACAGGAAGGGCGCTTCCGCGGTGGTCGTGCGACCCGACGGGTTCACCTATGCCGGCGCCGCCGAGGGCCGGCCGCTGCCGCCGCCTCCGGCCGGGTTCAAGGCGTAATTCAAGACGTAAAGGAACAGCCGTGACAAACCTCACCATGACCGAGCGGACCGTGCGCGTAAACGGCCGGGACATCTTCGTCGCCGAGAAGGGTGCCGGCGAGCCGGTGGTCCTGCTGCACGGCGGTGGCCCCGGAGCTTCCGGCGTGTCGAACTATTCGCGCAACATCGACGCCCTGGCCGAGAACTTCCGCGTGATCGTTCCCGACATGCCCGGCTACGGCCAATCGTCCAAGGGCGTCGACCAAAGCGACCCCTTCGGATATTTCGCCGACCACATCCGCGGGATGCTCGACCAGCTCGGCGTTCGGCGCGCGCATCTGGTGGGCAACTCCGCCGGCGGCGCATGCGCGCTGCGCCTCGCGCTGGACACGCCGCATCGGGTCGGCAGGCTCGTGCTGATGGGTCCGGGCGGCATCGGCATCAGCCGCGGACTGCCGACCGCGGGCCTGAAGGCACTGTTGTCGTACTACGGCGGTGACGGGCCCAGCCTGGACAAGATGCGCACGTTCATCCGCGACTATCTGGTGTACGACGGCGGCGCCGTTCCGGAGTCGCTGATCGAGTCCCGCTATGCGTCCACGATCGACCCGGAGGTCGTGGCCAACCCGCCGCTGCAACGCCCGAACGGGTTGCGCACGCTGTGGCGGATGGACTCAACGCGCGACCGCAGGCTCAGCAGCCTGGCGACTCCGACCCTGGTCATCTGGGGCCGCGACGACAAGGTCAACAAGCCAAGCGGCGCAGCGATGCTCGGCAAGCGGCTGCCCAACGCCGACGTGCTCATCAGCGCCAACACCGGACACTGGGTGCAGTGGGAACGCGCCGGCTTCTTCAACGCGGTCACCGCCGCATTCCTGACAGGAGATTCGCATGACCGCTGATCTGTTCGGCAATGTCCACCTGGGCTACGCCGTGATCGAAACCAACAAGTTCGACGACTGGAAACGCTTCGGCCGCGACGCGATCGGCATGCACCTCGACGACCTGATGCCCGACACGATCCGATTTCGCTTGGACGCCAACGAATGCCGCTTCCTGCTGCGCCGGGGACCGGCCGAGGACGTCGTCACGCTGGGCTGGCACCTCGACGGCCACGACACGTTCGACGAGATCTGTCGCCGGGTCGCCGACCACGGCGTGCCGGCGGTCGAGGGCTCCGATGACGAGGCCAAGCTGCGTGGCGTCGAGCGCTTCCTGCGCTTTCCCGGGCCAAACGGACTGACGCAGGAGGTCTACACGACCGCCCGCACCGCCGCGCTGCCGCTGGACATACCCGGCAGCGGATTCGTCACCGGCGCAGGCGGACTCGGCCACGTCGCCATCACCACGAAGAAGCCGCATCAGCTGCGCGGGTATTACAACCACGTGTTCGACGCGCGCCTGTCGGACTACATCGACGAGACGATCAACGGCATGAAGCTGAAGATCCGCTTCCTGCGAGTCAACCAGCGCCACCACTCGGTCGCAATCGCCGCGGCGAATGCGTTGCCCGTGAACCCGATTCGCACGCGCGTCCAGCATGTCAACGTGCAGGTCGGCACGCTCGACGACATGGTGACTTCCTATCAGCGCGTCAAGGAGCTCGGCTTCCACATGGCCCTGTCGGTCGGCCAGCACACCAACGACAAGGAACTGTCGTTCTACGCGATGACCCCGTCCGGGTTCGAGTGGGAGGTCGGGTGGAACCCGATCGTGGTCGACGAGTCCACCTGGAAACCCACCACTCATCAAGGCATCAGCATCTGGGGGCACAAGCCCGAAGGGCAGACCGTCGTCGGCAAGCTCGAGATGTTCGCCGCCGCCGCGCGATCCCTGGTGCATCACGAGGACACCGTCGCGGCGCTGAGCGCGCCGGGCATCGCCGACGACTGACCTGCGGGGTCACCCCATCAGCTGAGCGGCGACCGTCGCACCCAGGTTCCAGCACGCCTCGAGGTCTTCCTTGCTCGGCTTGCTCGAGACCACCACGTGCTCAGCGGCTTTCACCCAGCCGAGCCCGGTGGTGATCGCATCCACGGCACGTTCAGCCCCCTCGGTGCCCTCGTTGCCGTGCAGGTACAGGCCGAAGGGGCGCCCGCGCGTCGCGTCGAGGCAAGGGTAGTAGCAGACGTCGAACGCGTGCTTGAGCGCGCCGCTCATGTAGCCCAGATTGGCCGGGCTGCCCAGGAGGTAGCCGTCGGCCGCGAGCATGTCGGCCGGCGCGACGGTCAGGGCGGGCCGGCGCACCACCTCGACGCCCTCGATCTCGGGGTCGGTGGCGCCGGACAGCACCGCCTCGAACATGGCCTGGGTGAACGGGGACGGCGTGTGGTGGACGATCAGCAGCGTCTTGCTCATGTGTTGCTCATGTCTTGCCCTGCAGCTCGACTGCGGTCTTCATCGTTTCCCTCGCGCGTCGGCGATCCCCCGCGTAGTCGTAGGCTCGGGCCAGCCGGTACCAGCGCCGCCAATCGCCGGGATCGCCCTCGACCTCGGTGCGCACGGTGGCGAACAGCGCGTCGGCCGCATCGCGCTCGATGCGCCCCGACGGCCGCCGCGGCAGCGCGCTGGTGTCGAGTTCCATTCCGTCCTCGGCGATCAGGCGGGCCAGCCGCTGGTGCGCGAACCCGGCCCGCAGCGTGGCGATCATCGCCCACAGCCCGATCACGGGCATGAGGAGCAGCGCCAGCCCCAGGCCGACGGCGGCGGCCCGACCCGAGGCGATCAGCGCGACGGCCATCCGGCCGAGCAGGCCGATGTACACCAGCATTGCCGCGCACAGCAAGGCGATGAGCAGCTGGGTGCGCGTCATTGCAGATTGAGCAGCGGCTCGAGGCCCACCGTGAGGCCCGGGCGTTCGGCGATGCGGCGCACGGCCAGCAGCACGCCCGGCACGAAGGACGTGCGGTCCAGGCTGTCGTGGCGGATGGTCAGCGTCTCCCCTTCGGTTCCGAACAACACCTCCTGGTGGGCGACCAGCCCGGCCAGCCGCACCGAATGCACCGGGATGCCGTCGACGTCGGCGCCGCGGGCGCCGGGCAGGCCGGTGCTGGTGGCATCGGGGTTGGGCGGCAGCCCTTTTCGCGCCTCGGCGATCAGCTTGGCGGTCCGGGCCGCGGTGCCCGAGGGGGCGTCGGCCTTGTGCGGGTGATGCAGCTCGACGACCTCCGCCGAGTCGAAGAACGGCGCGGCCTGCCGGGCGAAGTGCATCGACAGCACCGCCCCGATGGCGAAGTTCGGCGCGATCAGCACGCCGGTATTCGGCCGCCCGGACAGCCACGACTCCACCCACTCGAGGCGCTCCGCGGTGAACCCGGTGGTGCCGACGACGGCGTGAATTCCGTTGTCGATGAGGAACTTCAGGTTGTCCATCACCACGTCGGGGTGGGTGAAGTCGATGACCACCTCGGTGTCGGCGTCGGTCAGCAGGCTCATCGGGTCGCCGGCGTCCACCTCGGCGGACAGGGTCAAATCCTCGGCGGCCTGCACGGCGCCCACCATCGTCGAGCCGACCTTGCCCTTGGCCCCCAGCACGCCTACCCGCATGGTCTTCACCCTAACCCGGGCCGCCAAGGTGTCCGGTTGGTGACGCGAATGCAAACGGCCAGGAAACTCACAGCCAAAATCCAGCCGCGCGTGACCTTACGGAACCACATTGGAATCACGCTGAGCAAAAATATGCGCAGCGAGACAGTCACGAAAACATCGAGGCAACGATCTATCGTGCCTCCGCCCGGGCTTCCGGCCTGACGGGCCAGACCAGGGCCGGGTCCAGTGCCGATGGACCGTTGCCACCGAGTGAGGTGGCACATGTCAACACTGCCCCGCGCAGTCGGCACGGCGGCAACGGCCGGCCTGGCGGTCCTGGCGGCCATGACCCTGGGCCCCGACCCACAGGCGAACGCCGCCCCGGCACCGGTGTGCCCCCAGGGGCAGGCACCGGGGGCGGGCCCGGGGTGCGGCCGGCACGCCTTCCTGCAAGACATCGCCGCGGCCGGCCTCGGTAACAGCTACGGCGGCTCGGCGGCCCTGGACCAGGGCCTGGCCATGTGTGGCCTGATGGACGCCGGCCTTCCCCCGCAGAGCATGGCGAGCCAGTTCGCGGCGGCCAACCCGGACCTGGGCCCCGACGGCGCGGCGCAGGTCGTCCGGATCACCATCCGCGACCTGTGCCCGTGGCACGGCTAGCGAAAGAGGCCCGAAAGAGCCTGGAGCACAGGGGAACTCGGCGCCTACTTCTTGAAGCGTCCGGCGAACCCGCGCAGCGGGAGGTCGGCGCTGGTGATCAGCCCGGGCGGCGCCGCCACCACCGACTTGATCGAGTACAGCGCGGGCATCCCGGTCACGGTCATGCCGATCGACGCGAAATTGTCCGGGTTGGACAGGTCCACACCGGGTTTGGGGAAGATCATGTGCTTGTTGTAAACGCACGGGTCGCCCTTGACCTGGGTGATGTAGCAGCCCTTGATGTTCCAGCTCGGGTCGGTGTGCGGGGTCATCTGCCATTCCAGGTGCGTCTCGACGCGCGGCACCCCATCGACGATGCCCTGGTATTTGATGTAGTTGCCGCCCAGCGAGCCCTTGGGCAGCGTGTACCAGCCCAGGTCGACGTCCTTGATGCAGGCGCCCAGCTCGTAGCTGAACCTCACCTCGTCGAGGGGTAGGTCGAAGCAGTCCGCCATCATCAGCACGCTGTCGGCGAACACGCGGGTGTACTTCTCCAGCTTCGACGGGATTTCCGGGTCGTCGACGGGCTGGCCGTAGCCGACCTCGATCCAGGTGTCCTTGGAGTGGTGGCACGACACGTCGACGGATTCGATGGTGGTGATGTTGTCGATGTCGGCGACGTCGGCCGAGCACACCACGCCCAGGATCTGGTTCAGCCCCGGGTTCATCCCGGTGCCGTAGAAGGTCGCGCCGCCCTTCTCGGCGGCCTCGGCCAGCAGCCGGGTCACCGGCTTACCCGACGGGTGCGGGTGGTTCCTGTCGCGGTGCCACCCGGTGATCCAGTCGGCGGTGGTGACGATGTTGATGCCCGCCTCGAGCACCTTGACGTAGAGGTCCTCGTCGGGGAACACCCCATGGAACGTCAGCACGTCCGGCCTGGCCGCGACGATCTCCTCGGCGGTCCCGGTGAACTTCACCCCGTTGGGCGCCAGGCCGGCGAACTCCCCGGTGTCCCGGCCGACCTTCTCCGGCGAATAGCAGTGCACGCCAACGAGTTCGAGGTCGGGCTGGGTGGCGATCCGCCTGATCATCTCCGAGCCGACGTTTCCGCTTCCAACCTGGAAGACGCGAATCGGTGCAGCAGGTGCGTTCATCTCGTCAAGCCTTCCTCATAAAACTGCTGGGCCCAGTTGCGGATCGCGGTGAAGCCCTCGTACTCGTCGGCGGCCAGCGCGGGCGGGTCCGAATAGCGCTGGTGGCACCAGATTTCGATGTCCTGCTCGAACTGCCGGATGACTTCCCGCCCGAATTCGGCGGCCTTGCGCTCGGCCCGGGCGGGGTCCTTGCCCGCGTCGATCTCAGGCCGCCCGATGTAGACCATGAACCGCACATCGGAGGTGGACTCGTCGACGGGGGTGATCGCAGAGATGGTGCGGTTGTCGACCATGCCCCAGCTCTTGGTCACCGCGATTCCCAGCCCGCCGTTGATGGCCTGCACCCCGCTGTTGACGTCCTCGATCCGCTGGCCGTCGTCGCCCTCGAAGGTGATGGTGAAGTCGACGAAGGAGACCGGCTCGCCGAAGTCGTGCCGGGTGAACACCGGCACGATCGGCGTGTTGTGTACGAACTTGAAGTGCGCAAAGTCGACACCGTTTTCCAGCACGTATTGCGGGTGCAGCTCGAGGCTTTGCCGGTACAGCCGCTGCTGCGGGTAGTAGCCGGCGGCGCTGCTGCCGTCGCCGAACGCGGCGAACACGTCGGGCGCGTCGAAGTAGGGCTCGCGGCGCTGCACGTCGTGCCAGATGTAGACGGACTCGTTGCGCTCCACGACGGGATAGGTGCGGATGCGCCGGCCGCGGTTGGGGCGGTCCTGGTACGGGATGCACACGTTGCGCCCCTCGGCGCTCCACTGCCACCCGTGGAACGGGCACTGCAGCACGTCGCCGACGACCTTGCCGCCGTATCCCAGGTGCGCGCCGAGGTGTTCGCAGTAGGCGTTCATCACGGTGAGCTCGCCGGAGTCGGCCCGCCAGGCGACCATGTCCTGGTCGAAGTACTTCATCCTGTGCACGTCGCCGGCGCCGATCTCGTCGGACCAGGCGACCTGGAACCACCCGGTCGGCTTCATCGACAACGGCGGCTTAGCCATCGAACCCTGCCATGCGAGCATCCCTCCTCGACGAATCACAGTACCCTCTATGAAAATGTTAGGCTAGACGGGTGACCGAATCCAAGGTCGCCGGCCGCCGCCCCAACCGGCGCGGCAACGCGACCCGCGAGAGCATGCTCGAGGCCGCGCTGCGGTCGCTGGCCTCGGGCGAGCCGGGCTCGGTGTCGGCCAACCGCATCGCCAAGGACATCGGCGCCACCTGGGGCGCGGTGCAGTACCAATTCGGCGACACCGACGGCTTCTGGGCCGCGGTCCTGCACCGCACCGCCGAGCGGCGCGCCGCGACGTTTTCCACGCTGTCCGCGCCGGTCCAGCCGGACGCTCCCCTGCGCGAGCGCGTCGGCGCCATCGTCGAAACGCTCTATCACGGCCTGGCATCGGCGGATTCGCGCGCGATCGAGAACCTGCGGGCCGCGCTGCCCCGGGACCCCGTCGAGCTCGAGCGGCTCTACCCGCGGACCGCCACCGAGCTGTTCTCCTGGGGCAAGAGCTGGTTGCAGACCTGCCGGAGCGCGTTCGCAGGGCTCGACGTCGACCCGGAGCGGGTGCGCGAGGTCGCCGCCCTGATCCCCGGCGCGATGCGCGGCCTGGTGTCGGAGCGCCAGCTGGGTTCGTACGCCGATCTCGACGTGGCGCGGCGGGGCCTGACCAACGCGCTGGCCGCCTACCTGGACGGCTCCCGGGCGCGATGATCACGATCCGCGAGGCCAAGCCCGCCGATTTCGCGAACGTCGCGCGGATGCACTATCCGGTGTGGCGACGGTCCTGGTCGGGGATGCTGGCCGACGATCTGCTCGACGTGCTCGGTTCGCCGAAGCGCTGGGCCACCGAGACGTACCCGCACGACCTCAGCCGCCCCGGCTGGTCCATGTGGATTGCCGAGCGCGACGGCGACCCGCTCGGCATGACCATCTTCGGGCCCGACGCCCTCAATCCCGACGACCTGCAAATCGACGCGCTGTACACGGCGGAGGCAAGCCAGCGCCTCGGCATCGGCGGCCGCCTGCTCGACGAGGCGGTGCGCGCCGACCCGCCGGGCGACGTGATCCTGTGGTGCGCGGAGAACAACGTCAAGGCGCGAGAGTTCTACGAGCACAGGAACTTCCGGCTGGACGGGCGCACCTTCGTGTGGAAGCCGCTGCCCGGCGTGCCCGTGCCGCACGTGGGCTACCGGCTCCCCCGGTCGGCGCGCCTCAGGCGTCGATGACCAGGCGATCGCCCTTCGCCCGCGACACGCATACCACCATCTCGTCTCCGCCGACCGCGGTGCGGCCGCGGTGATCGACCTGTCCGGCAAGCAGTTTGACCATGCAGGTCCCGCAGAAGCCCTGCCGACAGGAGTACGGGGTGGTCGGGTCGTGGTCGAGCATCACGTCCAGCGCGGACCGATTCGCCGGCACGCGCAGCACCCGGCGGGAACGCGCGAGCTCGAGCTCGAACGGAGCGCCGCCGACCACCGGCGGGGGGCTGAACCGCTCGTAATGCAGTGGCGCGTCGGCGTGTTCGTTGCGGGCCACGCGCACCGCCTCTAGCATGCCGGTGGGCCCGCACACGTACACCGCCGTCGTCGGCCCGGCGCCGGAAAGTAGTTCGTCCACGCCGGCGACCCGGCCGTGCTCGTCGTCGGCCCAGACCGTGACCCGTTCCGGCGCCACCGCGACCACCTCGTCCAGAAACGGCATGTAGTCGCGGCTGCTGCCGCAATAGACGGCGCCCCAGTCGATTCCGCGCCGCTGGGCCGCGTGCAGCATGGGCAGGATGGGTGTCACCCCGATGCCGCCGATCACGAACAGCACGTCACGCTCGGCGGTGCCGAGATAGAACGCGTTGCGGGGGCCCTCGAACACCAGCGTGTCGCCCACGCCGTACGCGTCGTGCATCTCGATCGACCCGCCGCCGCCGTCGGCGATCCGGCGCACGGCGATGCGGTAGTCGGTGCGCCGCCCGGGCGGGCCGCACAGCGAGTATTGCCGGCGCCGGCCCGACGGCAGCTGGACGTCGATGTGCCCGCCGGGCGTCCAGGAGGGCAGCAGCCCGCCGTGGGGATCGGCGAGCGTCAATGCGACGACGTCCGGGGCGACGAGTTCGCGTTTGGTGACCACCGCGGTCTGCGTGCGCCGCACCGGCCTGACCCGCGACGGCTCCCAGCGCGAGACCGAGGCGAGCCCGCCGAACAGCGTGCGTATCCCCCACAGCATCGTGGCCAGCCGATCGTGGTCGCGCCGGCCGTAGAGGTCGGCGGGCCTGGACGTCCAAATGCTTTCCGGCACGGCGCAATCCTTATCTCTGCCCTTATTTCTGCCTGATGTCGAAGCGCGCGAACAGCCGGATCGCCGACGGGCTGATGCGGCGCATCGCGTAGCCGATCCTCGACTCGGCGGCGATCGGCAGCACGGCCGGGCCGGTCCTGACGGCCTTGACGATGGCCCTGGCGGTGGCCTCGGGTGTGTAGTTGCGCCGCCGGTAGGCCGCGTCCGCCTTCTCGCGGGCGCGGGCCTGCTGTTCGTCCGACATGCCGGCGTAGATGGTGCTTTTGGCGATGTTGGTGTTGACGAATCCCGGGCACACCGCCGTCACGGTGATGCCCTCGTCGGCAAGGTCGGCCCGCAGCGACTCGCTGAACGCCAGCACCGCCGCCTTGGTGGTGCCGTAGGCGAGCATGGACTTCGACGGCAGGAACGCCGCCGCCGACGCCACGTTGATGATCGTTCCGCCCTCGCCGCGCTCGACCATCTGCGCGCCGAACGCCCTGCTGCCGGAGATGATGCCGCGCAGGTTGACCCCGATGATGTCGTCCCAATTCGCCGGGGTGGTCTCCAGGAACCGGCCCGCCATCCCGATGCCGGCGTTGTTCACCAGGATGTCGACCACGCCGTGCTCGGTGAGGACCTGTGCGGCAAGGTCGTTCATCGCGGACTCGTCGCTGACGTCGGCCCGGTAGACCGCGGCCTCGGCGCAGGCCGCCCGGACGGCGTCCGCCGTCTCGTTGGCCGCCGCCAGATCGCGGTCGACGATCACCACCTTGTGGGCGCCGTGCCGGGCCAGTTCCACCGCGGTGGCCCTGCCGATGCCGGCGCCCGCCCCGGTGACGAGCGCGAGCTTGCCCCGCACCTCGCGCGGGCCGCCGCGCGCGACCGGCGCGCCGTCGGCGGCCGAGGCGCCCGTGTTGCGATCGACCCATTCGGCGGTCAGCCGGGCGATGACCTCGGGGCGCGAGGTCACCACCCAGTGCCCGCCCTCGATCGAAATCACCCGACCCCCGGCGGGAATCGAGCCGGTGAACCGCTGCAGCGCCGGCGTCACGAAGATGTCCCGGCGCGGCGCCAGCACCTGCACCGCGACGGTGGTCTTGGGCAGCGGCCCCGGCGCCAGGAACGGCGCGGGCATGTTCTCCCGGTACAGGTTGAGCCCGTTGACATAGTCGGCGGCCGACCGCGGCGGCTTGCGGTGCCGGCTGCGGGTGCTGGACCGGCCGATGCGTTCCAGGGCCTCAACGACTTTCACGCCCATGCGCGAGCGAAACGCCAGCTCGGGCACCACCGGGCACAGGAAGAAGCCGATGTATCCGGACGACACCAGCTGCCTGGCAACCCGGGCCAGCGTCCGAGGCGTGCGCCCGGATCGCAGGAAGGCGCCCGCGTACTGCAGGTGCGGGCCAGAGATCGAGGTGAACGAGGCGATCCTGCCCATCACGGAATCGCCCATCACCGAATCAGCCGTGACCGCTGCCCAGGCCTGGATCGAGCCCCAGTCGTGGGCCAGCAGGTGCACCCGCTCGACGCCCAGGCTGTCGATCACCGCGCCGATGTCGGACACGAGCTGCCCGAACGCGTACCCGGATCGTGTTGCGGGACACGACGATTCGCCGGCCCCGCGTACGTCGTAGGCCACCACGTTGTACCGGTCCCGATAGCGCTCGGCGAACTCCTCGGCGACCGCGTCCCACACGTGGTGGTTGTCGGGATAGCCGTGGATGGCCAGGATGGTCGAGCGTGCCGGGTCGATCTCGGTGTAGGAGTGCACCGCCAGGTCGACGCCGTCGGACCCGGTGATGTGCGACGTGATGCCGGAGGTTCCGGTCATGGCTCAGTGCGAGGCGCGGGCGGCCGGCGAGACGGCCAGGTAGTCGACCGCCAGGCCCAGCCCGCCCAGCTGTGACGGATGGAACCCCGGCCGGTAGTAGCTCCCTACCACCCGGATGAACCGCCGCGGCCCCGGCACCAGGCCGCGGCGCGCCGCGCGGAAGTAGTCGCGCCAGCGCGGCTTGGTCCCGGGCGGCAGCTGCGGGTCCACCGAGTACATGAAGCGCACCCCGCGGATCCACAGCCACAGCATCGCCGGGCTGACCACCAGCTGGGTGCGCACCTGCCGCAAATACCCGGCCCGCAGGTGCTTCATGGTGTCGAAGGCCACCGCCTTGTGCTCGACCTCCTCGGCGCCGTGCCAGCGCAGCATGTCCAGCATCGTTTTGTCGGTGCCGATCTCGTCGTGGGCCGGGGAGTCCAGGATCCACTCGCCCAGGATCGCGGTGTAGTGCTCGATCGCCGACACGAAGGAGATCTGCTCCAGCAGCCAGCTGTGCTGTCGGCGCGCACTCCACCGCGGCCGCTCGCCGAGCAGCTTCTCGAACAGCCACTTGATCTGGTCGGTGTAGGGCGTCACGTCGATGCCCCGGGCGGCGAAGTGGTCCAGCACTCCGGCGTGCGCCTGGGAGTGCACCGCCTCCTGGCCGATGAATCCCTGCACGTCGAGCCGCAGCTGGTCGTCCTTGATCAGCGGCAACGCCTTCTTGAAGACCGCGACGAAGAACTCCTCGCCCGCGGGCAGCAGCAGGTGCAACACGTCCAGGACGTGGGTGGCGAACGGTTCGCCGGGCACGTAATGCAGCGGCAGCTTCGCCCAGTCGAACTCGACGTCGCGCGCCTCGAGAACGAGGCGTTCGTGGTCCAGCGATGCCCCGGACCGACCATAGTGTGGACCGGCTGCCTGGTCGTCGACGGTGAACATCATGACCCCCTACCTGCGGTTACACGCGTTTGGCAAGTATAGTGACACCGCCCAACATATGCGAAACCGCCGGTACCGGGTTTTTATCCCCCGGGGTTTTCGGCGCGCTGCTTGAGGCGCTGCAGGGTGAGCCGGATGTGCTCGGTGTTGGCGGCCACCCGATCGCCGACGCCGGTGGCCCTGCCGGCGATCTTGCGGAACCAGCCCGGCCGGCGGTCCCAGGTGCTCTCGGTGACGCGGCAGCCGCCGTCGGCCGAGACGATGTCGTATTGCCAGCGTGCGATGGGCAAGACGGTGTGTCGCACCTCGAACGCGAACAGCCGGCCCGGTTCGGCGTCGGTGACGGTGCACTTGGTGGTCCACCGCTTGCCGCCATTTCGGTTGTGGCCCGCGAACACCGCGCCCCGACGCGCGGAATCGCCCTTGCGCCACTCCATGGCGTAGGCCTCCTCGGCGAGCGACGCCAGCGTCGGCAGGTCGGTGATGAGCCCATAGACGACGTCGGGGTCGGCGTCGATCGCAACGGTGGCCGACACGCTCGGGTGGCTCATTCGAGGATCATAACCATGGCTCAGATCGGTGCCGCCCCGCGCAGGTGCTCGAAGATCAGCGAGGTCTGGGTGCCGGCGACGTCGGCGTCGGCGTTGAGGTTCTCGACCACGAACGAGCGCAGGTCCTCGGTGTCGCGGGCGGCGACGTGCAGCAGGAAATCGTCGGCGCCGGCGAGGAAATAGACGTCCATCACCTGCCGGCGGCGCCGGATCTGCCGGATGAAGCTGCGGATCTTGCCGCGCGCGTTGGACTGCAGGCTGACGGAGATCATCGCCTGCAGCGGCATTCCGACCGCGACCGGGTCGACGTCGGTAAAGAAACCCCGGATGACGCCGAGGTCCAGCAACCGCCGCACCCGGCCGTGACAGGTCGACGGCGCGATCCCGACCGCGTCGGCGAGCGCGTTGTTGGCGATGCGCGCGTCGGCGTGCAGCACACCCAGGATCCGGCGGTCCACGTCATCGAGGTTGGCGGGCCGGTCGGCGGGCCGAACATCCTTCGGCGGGCCACCCGGCGGACCCGCCGCTGGCGTCGACTTATCGGGCATACCCGCACACTATAGAATTATCGTCAGCATGTTTGAAGGTCCTTCGAACTTTCTTCACACTTGAGTCATGCGCGTCGGCGTCGTGACCGAGACCAAGAACAACGAGTTCAGGGTGGCCGTCACCCCGTCGGGCGTCGTCGAACTGACGCGCCGCGGCCACGAGGTTCTCATCCAGTCCGGCGCCGGGGAAGGGTCGGCCATCGCCGACGCGGACTTCAAGGCGGCGGGCGCCCAGCTGGTCGGCGCCGCCGGGCAGGTGTGGTCCAACGCCGACCTGCTGCTCAAGGTCAAGGAACCGACGCCCGACGAGTACGGCTGCCTGCGGCGGGGCCAGGTGTTGTTCACGTTCCTGCATTTGGCCGCGTCGCGCGCCTGCACCGACGCGTTGTTGTCGTCGGGCACGACCTCGATCGCGTATGAGACCGTCCAATCCGCCGACGGCACACTGCCGCTGCTCGCGCCGATGAGCGAGGTCGCGGGCCGGCTTTCCGCTCAGGTCGGGGCGTATCACCTGATGCGCACCCACGGCGGGCGCGGCGTGCTGATGGGCGGCGTGCCCGGCGTCGAACCGGCCGACGTCGTCGTGATCGGCGGCGGCACAGCGGGATACAACGCCGCCCGGGTGGCCGGCGGCATGGGCGCGGCCGTCACCGTCCTCGACGTCAAACTCGACAAGCTGCGGCGCCTCGACGCGACGTTCGGGGGCGCGGTCCGCACCCGCCACTCGTCGGCCTATGAGCTCGAAACCGCCGTCAAGGCTGCCGACCTGGTGATCGGCGCCGTCCTGGTGCCGGGCGGCAGGGCGCCCAAGCTGGTCTCGAATTCGCTTGTGGCACAGATGAAGCCGGGCGCGGTGTTGGTGGACGTCGCCATCGACCAGGGCGGCTGCTTCGAGGATTCGCGGCCGACGACCCACGATCGCCCCACCTTCGCCGTGCACGACACGCTGTTCTACTGCGTGACCAACATGCCCAGCGCGGTGCCCAGGACGTCGACGTACGCGCTGACCAACGCGACGATGCCATACGTGCTCGAGCTCGCCGACCGCGGCTGGCGGGCGGCGTGCCGGTCGGATCCGGCGCTGGCACACGGGCTTTCGACGCACGAGGGTGCGCTGCTGTCCGAACGGGTGGCCGCCGACCTCGATATGGAGTTCACCGACCCGGCGAGCCTGTTGGCCTGACGCCGGGCTTCAGTCGGTCGCGGCGAGGCCGGCGACGATGTCGGCCGCCGGCCCGGGCCGGGCGTCCTTGAATCCCGTTCCGGCCCAAAGGTTCATCCCGTCGGGGTCCTCCAGCTGGGCCGCCGCCGCCCGTATCGGCGCAGTCATCTGGTTCACCTCCGGATACCCCAGCGGCGCAACGCGATCGAAGATGCGGATGAACTCGTTCTCCAGGCCGCGCGCGTAGCGCCCCGAGAACGCGCGCGTGACGATGGTCCTGCCGAACAGCGGGTTCACCATCGCGGTGCGGTGCGCGGGGTTGGTGCCCGCCTCGTCGGACAGCAGCAGCGCGGTGCCCACCTGCGCGGCCACCGCCCCCCGGCGCAGCACACCCGCGACGTCCTCGGCGGTGCCGAGTCCGCCGGCCGCGACGATCGGCACGTCGTGCGCCTTGCGGATCCGGTCGATCAGCTGGTGCAGCGACTCGGTGCCGGGGTCCATGTCGGGCGCGAACGTGCCGCGGTGCCCGCCCGCGCCTGGGCCCTGGACCACCAGGCTGTCCGCGCCGGCGGCGATGGCGACCCCGGCCTCGTAGGCCGACGTCACCGTGATCATGACCAACAGCCCCAGCGCGCCCAGCCGGCGAATGACGTCCGGCGACGGCACGCCGAAGGTGAACGACACCAGCTCCGGGCGCACGTCGGCCACGACCTCCAGCTTGCGCTCCCAGTCGTCGTTGTCCCCGTACTCGGGCCGGCCGACCTCGACCTGGTAGTGCTCGGCGATGTCCTCGAGCTCCTCCGCGTAGTACTCCAGCGCCACCCAGTCGGCGACACTGGGTTGGGGCACAAACAGGTTGACGCCGAGCGGGCCGGTGGTGGCCGCGCGCGCCGCGGCGATGTCGTCGGCGAACTGCTCGGCGGTGCGGTACCCGCCGGCGATGAAACCGAGCCCGCCCGCGTTGGTCACCGCGGCGGCCAGCGCCGGGGTGCCCGGGCCCCCGGCCATCGGCGCGCCCACGATGGGCACCATGATGTCCCAAAAGCCCAGTACCCTCTGGTCAACGAGTACCATCTGCGCTAATTTACCATCGCCCGAAGTTGTTGGGGCAGCGATCGTTTCGAGGCGTACGGACCCAAAACCGCGGCGCCGTAGCGCTTACGCAGCAGCCGTCGCGCCACCGCGTTGACCTCGTCGACGGTGACCGCGTCGATCTGCCGCAGGGTGTGCTCGATGCTGCGGTGCCTGCCGTAGTTCAGTTCGCTGCGGCCGATGCGGCTCATCCGGGAGCTGGAATCCTCCAGGCCCAGCACGAGCCCGCCGCGCAACGAGCCCTTCGCGATGCGGCATTCGGATTCGGTGATGCCGTCGCGCGCCACCGCTTCGAGCACCTCGCTGGTCACCCGCATCACGTCGGCGAAACGCTCGGGCAGGCAGGCGGCGTACACCGACAGCGCACCACTGTCGGCGAAGATGTCCAGCGCCGAGTAGACCGAGTAGGCCAGGCCGCGCAACTCGCGAACCTCTTGGAACAGCCGCGAACTCAGCCCGCCGCCCAGCGCGGTGTGCAGCACCGACAGCGCCCAGCGGTGCTCCCACCGCCGCCCCGGCGTGCGCACGCCCAGGGACACGTGGGTCTGCTCGGCGTCCCGGCGTCCGAGCAGCAATCCGCCGCCGCCGTTCAAGCGGCCCGAGCCCTTGCGCGGCGCGACGGGGTGGCGCCCGCGGACCAGTCGCGGCCCGAAGTGCTCGCGCACCAGCGCGACCACCTCGTCGTGGTCGACGTTGCCGGCGACCGCGACCACCATCCGCTCCGGCGTGTAGCGCCGCACGTGGAACGAGTGCAGCTGGGACCGCGTCATCGCCGACACCGACCGCGCGGTGCCGATCACCGGCCGGCCCACCGGGTGATCGCCGAACAGCGACGCCAGGAACATGTCGCCCAGCGCGTCCTCGGGGTCGTCGTCGCGCATCGCGATCTCCTCGAGCACCACGTCGCGTTCGAGCTCGACGTCGTCGGAGGCGCAGCGGCCGTTGAGGACCACGTCGGCGACCAGGTCGACGGCCAGCTCCAGGTCGCTGTCGAGCACGTGCGCGTAGTAGCAGGTGTGCTCCTTGGCGGTGAACGCGTTCAGCTCACCGCCGACCGCGTCCATCGCCTGCGCGATGTCCACGGCGTTGCGTGTCGGTGTCGACTTGAACAGCAGGTGCTCCAGGAAGTGCGCCGCCCCGGCCACGCTGGCGCCCTCGTCCCGCGACCCGACGCCGACCCAGACGCCGACCGACGCGGATCGCACCGCCGGCAGGTACTCGGTGACCACCCGCAACCCGCCCGGCAGGGTGGTGCGGCGCAGGCGATGTTCGGGCGCGGCTTCGGCGGCTGCTGGCCTTCTAAACGGAACTGGCGGCATCGGCTGGCGCGGCCGCCGGGGCGTCGGGGGCCGTGCTGTCCTCTTCGCCCAGCAGGACCAGCGAGATCTTGCCGCGCTTGTCGATGTCGGCGATCTCGACCCGCAGCTTGTCGCCGACGTTCACCACGTCCTCGACCTTCGCGATCCGCTTGCCCTTGCCGAGTTTGGAGATGTGCACCAGCCCGTCGCGCCCCGGCAGCAGCGACACGAAGGCGCCGAAATCCGTTGTCTTGACCACGGTTCCGAGGAATCGCTCCCCCACCGTCGGCAGCTGCGGGTTGGCGATGGCGTTGATCTTGTCGATCGCGGCCTGCGCCGACGGCCCGTCGGTGGCGCCGACGAACACGGTGCCGTCGTCCTCGATGGAGATCTGCGCGCCGGTCTCCTCGGTGATGGCGTTGATGACCTTGCCCTTGGGGCCGATGACCTCGCCGATCTTGTCGACCGGGACCTTGATGGTGGTCACCCGCGGCGCGTACGGGCTCATCTCGTCGGGTGAGTCGATGGCCTCGGCCATGACCTCCAGGATGGTCAGCCGGGCATCGCGGGCCTGCTCGAGCGCGCCCGCCAGCACCTGCGACGGGATCCCGTCGAGCTTGGTGTCCAGCTGCAGCGCGGTGACGAAGTCCTTGGTGCCGGCGCACTTGAAGTCCATGTCGCCGAACGCGTCCTCGGCGCCCAGGATGTCGGTCAGCGTCACGAAGCGGCGCTCGGTGCGACCGTCGGTCTCGACGTCGTCGGAGACCAGGCCCATCGCGATGCCCGCCACCGGCGCCTTCAGCGGCACCCCGGCGTTGAGCAGCGCCAGCGTGGACGCGCACACCGAGCCCATCGACGTCGAGCCGTTGGAGCCCAGCGCCTCCGACACCTGCCGGATCGCGTACGGGAACTCCTCGACGCTGGGCAGTACCGGGATCAGGGCCCGCTCGGCCAGGGCGCCGTGCCCGATCTCGCGCCGCTTGGGCGAGCCGACCCGGCCGGTCTCGCCGGTGGAGAACGGCGGGAAGTTGTAGTGATGCATGTAGCGCTTGGACGTCTCGGGCCCCAGCGAGTCGATCTGCTGGGCCATCTTGACCATGTCCAGCGTCGTCACGCCCAGGATCTGCGTCTCGCCGCGCTCGAACAGCGCGCTGCCGTGCGCGCGCGGCACGACGGCGACCTCGGCCGACAATGCGCGGATGTCGGTGATGCCCCGGCCGTCGATGCGGAAGTGGTCGGTGAGGATGCGCTGGCGCACCAGCTTCTTGGTCAGCGCGCGGAATGCGGCCGAGACCTCTTTCTCCCGGCCCTCGTAGGTGTCCGCGACCCGCTCGACCACCTCCGCCTTGAGCTCGTCGGTGCGTGCGTCGCGCTCCGCCTTGCCGCCGATGGTCAGGACCTTGGCCAGCTCGTCGGTGGCCACCGAGGCGACCGAGTAGTAGACGTCCTCGGCGTAATCCGGGAACGTCGGGTACTCGCCGGCCGGCTTGGCCGCGGCCCCGGCCAGCTCCTCCTGCGCGGTGCACAGTATGGCGATGAACGGCTTGGCGGCCTCCAGGCCTTGGGCCACAACGGTTTCCGTCGGCGCCTGGGCGCCGCCCTCGACCAGCTCGATGACCTTCTCGGTGGCCTCGGCCTCGACCATCATGATCGCGACGTCGGGACCGTCGGATCCATCGACCTTCCGTCCGGCCACGACCATGTCGAACACGGCGCGCTCGAGTTGCTCGACGGTCGGGAACGCGACCCAGGTGCCGTCGATCAGCGCGACCCGCACACCCCCGATCGGACCCGAGAACGGGAGCCCGCTCAGCTGGGTGGAGGCCGACGCGGCGTTGATGGCCAGCACGTCGTAAAGGTCGTTGGGGTCCAGGCTCAGGATCGTCACCACGATCTGGATCTCGTTGCGCAGGCCGTCCACGAACGACGGGCGCAGCGGACGGTCGATGAGCCGGCAGGTCAGGATCGCGTCGGTGGACGGCCTGCCCTCGCGGCGGAAGAACGAACCGGGGATGCGGCCCGCGGCGTACATCCGCTCCTCGACGTCGACGGTCAGCGGGAAGAAGTCGAAGTGCTCCTTGGGGGTTTTGCTGGCGGTGGTTGCCGACAGCAGCATGTTCTCCTCGTCCAGGTAAGCGACCACGGCGCCGGCGGCCTGCTGGGCCAGCCTGCCGGTCTCGAATCGGACGGTGCGGGTGCCGTAGCTCCCGTTGTCGATGGTGGCGGTTGCCTCGAACACGCCTTTTTCTATTTCAGCTACAGACATGGGTGTCCGTACGGCCTCTCTGGGTTATTCAGCTTTTTCGCGTCGTCGCGCGCAACTACCCCGAGAGCTTCCCAAATTTCCCTGAGAGGAAGAAGTCTGAATGCGGCTACGGCCATCGATCGAAGCGGCCGACCTGCCCCAGATCCGGAGAGCCCGGCAGCCACTACCGAAGACCGCCCGATGCAGACCGGGCAGCTCCCTTGGACGTGCACAGTGACACGCTGGAACGGCACGCGCGGATCTGCGCGAACCGCACCGTTTGCCCGGGCCGGGTGGGCCCAGAACGCTCTCACTCTACACGGGCGGATTCGCCCGGGTCAGCGCCGCAGACCCAGCCGCTCGATCAGCGAGCGGTACCGCTCGACGTCGATCTGGGAGATGTACTTGATCAGCCGCCGCCGGCGCCCGACCAGCAGCAGCAACCCCCGCCGCGAGTGGTGATCGTGCTTGTGCACCTTGAGGTGCTCGGTCAGGTCCGCGATCCGCCTGGTCAGCAGCGCGATCTGCGCCTCCGGGGACCCGGTGTCGGTGTCGTGCAGGCCGTACTGGCTGAGGATTTCCTTTTTCTGCTCGGCTGTAAGCGCCACGAAGCTACTCCATCAATTGGTCCGCGATCATCGAGGTATCAAGGCGCGGCCACCGCGAACCGCAGCGCGCGCCGATGTCGTCCGGCAGTTTAGCAGCCCGGCCGGTCAGCCCGCCGAGAGCAGCGCGCGCGCCCGCTCGGTGTCGTTGTCCATCGCGGCGATGAGGTCGCCCACCGAGTCGAACTTGCGCTGCCCGCGGATGCGCGCGACGAAGTCCAGGGCCACGTGCTGCCCGTACAGGTCGGCGGTGGTGTCGAGGACGAACGCCTCGACCGTGCGGGTGCGGCCGGAGAAGGTCGGGTTGGTGCCGACGGACACCGCGGCCTCATACCGCTCGCCGGGGACGACGGTGCCGGTCACCGGCCCGGGCCCGAGCACGGTGAACCAGGCGGCGTACACGCCGTCGGCCGGGATGGCCGAATACATCGGCGGCGCCACGTTCGCGGTGGGAAAGCCCAGCTCCGCGCCGCGGCCGTGGCCGCGGACCACCACGCCCTCGACGCGGTGCGGGCGGCCCAGCGCCTCGGTGGCCGCGACCATGTCGCCGGCGTCCACGCAGGACCGGACGTAAGTGGAGGAGACCGTGACGGTTTCGTTGCTGTGGTGCTCGGACAGCAGCGACATCGACTCGACCGCGAAGCCGAATCGCGCGCCGGCCTTGCGCAGGGTGTCGACGTTGCCCGTGGCCTTCCTGCCGAAGGTGAAGTTCTCCCCCACCACGACCTCCACCACGTGCAGGTGTTCCACCAGCAGCTCGTGGACGTAGCGCTCCGGGGTGAGCTTCATGAAGTCGGTCGTGAACGGCATGACCAGGAAGACGTCGATGCCCAGCTCCTCGACGAGCTCCGCGCGGCGGGTCAGCGTGGTCAGCTGCGCGGGGTGGCTGCCGGGATAGACCACTTCCATCGGGTGCGGGTCGAACGTCATCAACACGGAAGGAACGTTGCGGGTGCGGGCGGCCTTCACGGCGTGCGCGATGAGCTCGGCATGGCCGCGGTGCACACCATCGAAGACCCCGATGGTGACCACGCATCTGCCCCAGTCCGTGGGGATCTCGTCCTGGCCCCGCCACCGCTGCACGACCGCAAGCCTACGGCGTCGCAGGTTCACGCCTAAACTTTCTGCTTGTGAGGGCTGACGACGAGCCTGGCGGTCTCACCGCGGTTGGCCAGGACTATCTGAAGGTCATCTGGAATGCCCAGGAGTGGTCGCCGGCGGGGGCCCCGCAGCGGGTCAGCACCAAGATGCTGGCCGAGAAGATCGGGGTGTCCGCCAGCACGGCGTCGGAGTCGATCCGCAAGCTGGCCGAGCAGGGCCTGGTGGACCACGAGAAGTACGGGGCGGTGACCCTGACCGAGGCGGGCCGGCGGGCGGCGCTGGAGATGGTCCGCCGCCACCGGCTGCTGGAGACCTTCCTGGTCAACGAGCTCGGCTACGGCTGGGACGAGGTGCACGACGAGGCGGAGGTGCTCGAGCACGCGGTGTCGGACCGGCTGGTGGCCCGCATCGACGCCAAGCTGGGATTCCCGCGGCGCGACCCGCACGGCGACCCGATCCCCGCCTCCGACGGGCAGGTCCCGACGCCCCCCGCCCGGCAGCTGTGGGCGTGCGGCGACGGCGACACCGGGACGGTGGCCCGCATCTCCGACTCCGATCCGGAGATGCTGCGCTACTTCGACAGCGTCGGGATCAGCCTCGACTCCCGGGTGCGGGTGCTGACCCGCCGCGAATTCGCCGGCATGATCTCGGTGGCGATCGAATGCGCCGATGGCGCCGAGGCCACCGTCGACCTGGGCAGCCCGGCGGCCCGCGCGATCTGGGTGACGGCCTGACGGTCCTTCGCCGAGCGTGAAACTGCTGCGAGATTTCGGCGGCGGATTCGCAACAGCTTCACTTTCGGCGATACGGCGATACGCCGATACGGCGCTACGGCGTTGAAGCCCTACTCGGCCAGCAGGCCCTTGGCGATGTGGGTGACCTGAACCTCGTTGCTGCCGGCGTAGATCATCAGCGACTTGGCGTCGCGGGCCAGCTGCTCCACCCGGTACTCGGCCATGTAGCCGTTGCCGCCGAACAGCTGCACGGCCTCCATCGCGACGTCGGTGGCGGCCTCCGACGAGTACAGCTTGATCGCCGACGCCTCGGCCAGCGTCAGCGGTTTACCGGCCCGCTGCCGCTCGATCACCTGGAACACCATGTTCTGCACGTTCATCCGGGCGATCTCCATCTTGGCCAGCTTGAGCTGGATCAACTGGAACTGCCCGATGTTGCGGCCCCACAGCGTCCGGCTCTTGGCGTAATCCACGCACAGCCGGTGGCATTCGTTGATGATGCCCAGCGCCATCATCGCGATCCCGATCCGCTCGGCGGCGAAGTTGGCGCGGGCGCTGTCGCGGCCGTCACCGTGCTGTTCGCTCTCGCCGAGCAGCCGGTCGGGGCTCAGCCGCACGTTGTCGAAGAACAGCTCGCCCGTCGGCGAGGACATCATGCCCATCTTCTTGAACGGCTTGCCCTGCGTCAGGCCCGGCATGCCCGCGTCGAGCACGAAGACGACCACCGGCCGGTTCCGCTTGTCGACGGAGGCGTCACCCTCGTCGAGCTTGGCGTAGACCACCAGGACGTCGGCGTAGGGCCCGTTGGTGATGAACGTCTTCTGCCCGTTGAGGATGTAATCCTGGCCGTCGCGCTTGACGTGAGTCTTCATGCCCCCGAACGCGTCCGAGCCGGAGTCCGGCTCGGTGATCGCCCACGCCGCGATCTTTTTCAGCGTCATCAGATCGGGCAGCCAGCGTTCCTTCTGGGCCAGCGTGCCGCGGCTGGCGATGGTCGCCGCGCCCAGGCCGATGCTGACCGACGCGGTGCTCAGCAGCCCGATGCTGACGCCGGCGATCTCGGAGACCAGCACCGCCATCATCGACGCCTGCGCGCCGCCGCCGAAACCGCCTGAGCCGCCACCGCTTTCGCGGTTCCCCGCACGCTCGGAGTCCAGCATCTTCTGGACGGCCTCGGCGGCCATGACGTCGAGGCCGAACTGGCTGAACAGCTTGCGGGCGATCGGATAGGGCGACAGCGCGCCCGTCTCCAGCTCGTCGAGGTGCGGGCGGATCTCCTTGTCGATGAACTGGCGGACGGCGTCCCGCACCATCAGGTCGGTGTCGGACCACTCGATCATGGCGCCCTTAGCGTTCGGCGCGCTGGTAGGCGGTGACGACGGCGGCGCCGCCCAGCCCGATGTTGTGTTGCAAAGCGGCGCTGACGTTGTCGACCTGACGCTTGTCCGCGGTGCCGCGCAGCTGCCAGGTCAGCTCGGCGCACTGCGCCAGACCGGTCGCGCCCAGTGGGTGCCCCTTGGAGATCAGGCCGCCGGACGGGTTGACCACCCAGCGCCCGCCGTAGGTGGTGTCGCCGTTGTCGATGAGCTTGGGCGCCTCACCCGGGCCGCACAGGCCGAGGGCCTCGTAGAGTAGCAGCTCGTTGGCCGAGAAGCAGTCGTGCAGCTCGATCACCTGGAAGTCGGTGGGGCCGAGCCCGCTCTGGTCGTAAACCTGTTGCGCCGCTTGCACATTCATGTCGTAGCCGATGAGGTTCTTGGCGCTGCCATCGAAGGTCGAGGCGAAGTCCGTCGTCATCGCCTGCCCGACGATCTCCACCGCCTGGCCGGCCAGCCCGTGGCTGTCGACGAAGCGCTCCGAGGCCACGATGGCCGCGCCCGAACCGTCCGACGTGGGCGAGCACTGCAGCTTGGTCAGCGGGTCGGAGATCATCCGGGCCGCCAGGATGTCGTCGAGCGTGTAGGACTCCTGGAACTGCGCAAAGGGATTGTTCACCGAGTGCTTGTGGTTCTTGTAGCCGATCTTGGCGAAGTGCTCGGCGGTGGTGCCGTACTGCCGCATGTGCTCGCGGCCGGCGGCGCCGAACATCCACGGCGCGACGGGCATCGCGAACTCGTCGATCTCGGCCATCGCCTTGACGTGCTTGCCCATCGGCGACTCGCGGTCCTGCGCGCCGCCGCTCAGCGCGCCCGGCTGCATCTTCTCGAAGCCCAGCGCGATCACGCAGTCGGCGATGCCGCCGCGGATGGCCTGAGCCGCCAGGAAGAGCGCCGTCGACCCCGTCGAGCAGTTGTTGTTGACGTTGACGATCGGGATGCCGGTCATGCCCAGCTCGTACAGCGCCCGCTGCCCCGACGTCGAGTCGCCGGCGACGTAGCCGACGTAGCCCTGCTGCACCTCGCCGTAGTCGATGCCGGCGTCGGCCAGCGCGTTTGTCCCCGACTCCCGCGCCATGTCCGGGTAGTCCCAGCCCTCGCGGCGGCCCGGCTTCTCGAACTTCGTCATGCCGACGCCGACGACGTAAACCTTGTTTGTCATTGCCCTAGCGTACGGCGGGTGTCTACAGCGTCGCGGGCCGGATAACGACCACCGGTTTGGTCCGCGAGCCCTCGTCGCGCAGCAGCGCCATCACCCGGCCGTCCGGGTCGGTGGCCGCGTAGACGCCATCGATGCCGGCCGGCGTCAGCGACCGGCCGTGGCCGGTGGCCTCGGCCTCCGCGGCGGTCAGCTCGCGGCGCTTAAACATCAGCAGGCACGCCTCGTCCAGCGTGAAGCTCAGCCGGGGCCGCTCGGCCAGGTCGTCGAGCGAGCGCGCCTGTCCCACCGCGAACCGGCCAACCCGGGTGCGCCGCAACGACGTCAGGTGCCCGCCGACGCCCAGCGCGGCGCCCAGGTCGCGGGCCAGCGCGCGGATGTAGGTTCCCGACGAGCAGTCGACCTCGACGTCGACGTCGACGACCCGATCGTGGGACCGGACGTCGCACACCTCGAACCGGTCGATGCGCACCGGCCGGGCCTCGAGTTGCACGTCGCGGCCCTCACGCGCCAACCGGTAGGCGCGCCGCCCGCCGACCTTGATCGCGCTGACGGTCGACGGCACCTGCCGGATCTCGCCGCGCAGCCCCGCGACCCCGGCCTCGATCGCCTCGCGCGTCACGCGCTCGGCCGAAACAGATTGCAGCACTTCGCCTTCCGCGTCGTCGGTGGTGGTGGTCTGGCCGAGGCGGACGGTGGCGGCATACGACTTCGACGCCGCCGTCAGCAGGCCGAGGATCTTGGTGGCGCGCTCGACCCCGATCACCAGCACGCCGGTGGCCATCGGGTCCAGCGTCCCCGCGTGTCCCACCCGGCGGGTGGAGAAGATCCGGCGGCACCGCCCCACGACGTCGTGACTGGTCAACCCGGCGGGCTTGTCGACGACGACAATGCCCGCGCTCATAGCACGATCGCGGTCAGCACCAGCCCGCGATCGACCGACCAGCGCCCCCGCAGCACGGTCAGCGGCGGACCCGACAGCGCGGCGGGATCGATCAGGATCTTGGAGACGAACACCCCGCCGCTTCCCCGGGTGGCCGGATCGACATCGAACACCACGTGGGCGTCCTCGAAACCCAGCCAGCGCTCGGTCAACGGGAACCAGGCCTTATACGTTGCCTCCTTGGCGCAGAACAGGATTCGGTCCCAATGCAAGCCCTCGGGCAGGGCTGCGAGCTCGTGGCGCTCCTCTTCGAGGGTGATCGCGTCCAGCACGCCGTCGGGCAGCACGTCGTGCGGTTCGGCGTCGAGGCCCACCGAACGCACCGGGCCGCTGCGCCCCACCACCGCGCCGCGATAGCCCGTGCAGTGCGTGAGGCTGCCGACCACGCCGTCGGGCCAGCACGGTTGTCCCTTGTCCCCCTTGAGGATCGGCGCCGGCGGCACGCCGAGCTGATCCAGCGCCATCCGCGCGCAGTGGCGCACGGTGACGAACTCGTTGCGCCGCTTGGCGACCGAGCGGGCGATCAGCGGCTCCTCCTCGGGAAGCGGGGACAGGCCGGGCGGGTCGGTGTAGACCTCCGAATACGCCAGGTCCCCGGACGCCGGCAGCACCGACGACACCAGTGTGTGCGCCGTCATCGTGACTGCCGCTGCCGCAACCGTTCCCGGAACTGTGCGGCCTGCCTGCGCATCTCGGGGGTGATCACGAAATGGCCGCCGAAGTCGTTGAGGTAGCCCGGCGCGTATTGCGGGTCGGGCAGCACCTGCCGCAGCCACGTGTAGGGCTTGCGGCGCCGCCACTCCCGCGGGTATCCCACCGACACCTCCTCGAAGCGCACCTCGTCGTGCCAGGTGGTCCGCGGGATGTGCAGGTGGCCGTAGACCGAGCAGACGGCGTTGTAGCGGGTGTGCCAGTCGGCGGTCTTGGTGGTGCCGCACCACAGCGAGAACTCCGGGTAGAACAGCGCGTCGCAGGGCTCGCGCACCAGCGGGAAGTGGTTGACCAGCACGGTCGGCGTCATCCAGTCCAGCTGTTCGAGGCGGTCGCGGGTGACCTCGAGCCGCTCCCGGCACCAGGCTTCGCGGGTGGGGTAGGGCTCCGGCGACAGCAGGAACTCGTCGGTGGCCACCACGTTGCGCTCCCGCGCGATGGCCAGCCCCTCGGCTTTGCTCATCGCCCCCTCCGGCAAGAAGGTGTAGTCGTAGAGCAGGAACATCGGCACGATGGTGGCCGGGCCGCCGCGCTCGGTCCACACCGGGAACGGATGCTCGGGCGTGACGACGCCCATCTCGTCGCACATGTTGACCAGGTAGTCGTAGCGGGCCTTCCCGAAGACCTGCACGGGATCGCGGTTGGTGGTCCACAGCTCGTGGTTGCCCGGCACCCAGATCACCTTGGCGAACCGCCGTCGCAGCAGGTCAAGCGCCCAGCGGATCTCGTCGGTGCGTTCGGCGACGTCGCCGGCGACGATCAGCCAATCCTCCGGCGACGACGGGTGCAGCGACTCGGTGACCGGCTTGTTGCCGATGTGCCCGGTGTGCAGGTCGGAGACCGCCCACAGGGTTGGCTGTCCCCCGTTGCTCGACTGCTGACTCGCCACGACAGACCAGCCTAACGACCCGGCGCGACGAGCCGGTTCCGGCCGGGCCCTTGCCCGGGGGGATTAGAACATGTTCTCGTTTCACTGTGACGGTGCTGACTCGACTTGTACACTCCCGGCAAGGGCCCGCCGAGGCGTCAGGGGGTGTCGTGTTCACCAGGGTACGTCTGATCGGGGCGGTGGCTGCGCTGATCGCGGCGGCGTTGGGGGGCACGGTGGGCTGGCAGGGCGGCCCGCCCGCGCCGGCCGCGCGCAAGGCCGTCGAGCTGCGATCGACCGCCGCGCCGCTGGAGACCCCGGAGACCACGATGAAGAGCCCGATCGTGGCGACCACCGACCCGCGCCCGTTCGACGCGTGCGAGGACATCCCGTTCGACGTCGTGCAGCGGCTCGGGTTGGCATTCACCCCGCCCGAACACGAGGACGGGCTGCGCTGCCACTTCGACGCGGGCAACTACCAGGTGGCCGTCGAGCCCATCATCTGGCGCAAGTACGAGGAGTCGCTGCCGCCGGACGCCCTGGAGACCACGATCGCCGGGCACCGCGCCGCCACGTACTGGGTCCTCAAGCCGACCTATCACAACAGCTACTGGTACTTCTCCTGCATGGTCGCGTTCAAGACCAGCTACGGCGTGCTGCAGCAGGCGCTGTACTACTCGACGATCTACTCCAACCCCGAGGTCGACTGCCCGTCCACCAACCTGCAGCGGGCCAACGACCTGGCGCCGTACTACAAGTTCTAGCCCGAGCGTCCACGTCAAAGGGCAACCGTGGCCGGTCGGCCTTTAGCCTGATGGTCGTGACGGCAACACCCCTGAAGACATCCCTGGGACGACTCGGCGACAACGCCCTTGGCCGAGCGTTGGGTCTGCCGCGGGCGACCACCGAGTACACCGTGCATCGGGTCGGGGTCCCGATGCGCGACGGGGTCCACCTGGTGGCCGACCACTACGCGCCGACCACCCCGGCACCCGCCGGCACCGTGCTGGTCCGCGGCCCCTACGGGCGGGGATTTCCTTTCTCGCTGGTCTTCGCCAGGCTGTATGCTGCCCGCGGCTACCACGTGGTGTTGCAGAGCGTGCGCGGGACGTTCGGGTCCGGCGGGCGGTTCGAGCCGATGGTCAACGAGTCCGCCGACGGCGCCGACACCGTCGGGTGGCTGCGCGAGCAGCCCTGGTTCACCGGCCGGTTCGCGACGATCGGGATCTCGTATCTGGGATTCACGCAGTGGGCGCTGCTGGCATCCGATCCGCCGCCGGAACTGGCCGCGGCCGTCATCACCGCGGGCCCGCACGATTTCCTGGCCTCCGTGTGGGGCACCGGTTCGTTCGCGGTCAACGACTTTTTGGCCTGGAGCGACCTGGTGGCCCGGCAGGAGGGTCCCAGGCGAATCTCGACGGCAGTCCCGCAACTGCTGGGTCCCCGCAAGGTCGCCGACGCGGCGGCCGGAATACCGATGGGCGCCGCGGCCCGGGCCCTGCTCGGCGACGGTGCGCCCTGGTTCGAATCGTGGGCCCGCCCTCCCGAACACGACGAATCGTTCTGGGAGGCACTGCGGTTCGGCGAGGCGCTCGATCGCGTGCAGGTGCCGGTGCTCCTGCTGGGTGGCTGGCAGGACATCTTCCTGCGGCAGACCCTGCAGCAGTACACGCATCTGCGCCGCCGGCGCGTCGACACCGCCCTCACGATCGGCCCCTGGACGCACACCCAGCTGCTCACCAAGGGATTGGCCGCCTGCGCACGAGAATCGCTGGACTGGCTGGACGCCCACCTGGGTGACGGCACGCCGAGCCGCCCCAGCCGCGTCCGCGTCTGCGTCACCGGCCACGGGTGGCACAACCTGAACGACTGGCCGCCCAAGACCACCGAGCACGCGCTGTACCTGCGGCCCGGGCGGTATCTGGACGAGGTCGCGCCGACCGGCCTGGCCGGCGTGGCACCGGCGACGTTTCGCTACGACCCCGCCGACCCGACGCCCACCACCGGTGGCCCGCTGCTCTCCCTGAACGGTGGCTACCGCGACGACAGCCGGCTCGCGCTGCGCGACGACGTGCTCGCCTTCACCGGCGCGACCCTCACCCGCGACCTGTGCGTGTACGGCAGCCCCGTCGTCGAGCTCGTGCATGCCGCGGACAATCCGCATGTCGACCTGTTCGTCCGGGTGAGCGAGGTCGACGCCAAGGGCCGCTCCCGAAATGTCAGCGACGGCTACCGGCGGCTGGGGGCCGCCACCCAGACGGTTAGAGGGCCGGTGCGCATCGAGCTCGACGGGATCGCCCACCGTTTCCGGGCCGGCTCGCGCATCCGCCTGCTGATCGCCGGCAGCTGGTTTCCCCGCTACGCACGCAATCTCGGCACGGGTGAACCGATTCTGACGGGCCGGCAGTCGAAGCCGGCCACCCACACCGTGCGCTACGGGCGCTCCCGGCTGCTGCTTCCCGTCGGCCCGCCCGACCCGTCAGCCGACGGCGTCGCGGACCCGGACGGCGACCTCGGCTAGCTCCACTTCGCCATGGACGGGCGCCGCCAGGTCCGGCCGCACCGGCAGCTGCACCCAGCTCTTGCAGCCCGCGTACTCGGGGGTGCGGGTGATTCGCACCGGCTCGGCCAACGGGATCACGGAGACCACCAACACGGCCAGTTTGTGCTTGGGCCGGAAGTCGAGCCGATCGGCCCGCACCGACTCGGGTGTCCAGATGTGCAGATCCTCGATTGCCGCCAGGCCGTCGGGCCGGTTGACCTCTTGCGCGGCAACAACTTTCGCGGCGGCCCGGATCAACAGGTGCTCGTCGGTGCTGTCGGCGGCCGCCGGTGGCAGCAGGTCGCGATGCTCGGGCCGGACGCGCTGCGCGTGGCTGTGCGCGACCGTCGGAAACAGCAGGAACTCGTGGGCCGCCACCTCGAACCGCTTCTCGTTGATGCCGCCCTTGCGCAACAGCACCCGCTGGCGGCCGTCCAGCAGCGCGTGCACGACCGCGCTCCACTCCTTGAGCGCGGGTGCGGTTGCCGTCAAGGTCAATTCACCGCCATTTCGCCGGTCATTTCGCCGCCAGCCGGGCCACCACCTCGGGCCGGCGCAGCGGCGGGACGGTCTTAGGCGGCTGGCGCCGGGGCGGCAGGGCGGTGAGCAAGCGCGTCGTCGTCTCGGTGACCTCGGCCACCGCGGCCTCGAATGCCTCGGCGTTGGCCGCCGACGGGCGGGTGATGCCGCTGACCTTGCGGACGTACTGGCGCGCGGCCGCCGCGATCTCCTCGGCCGTGGCCGCGGGCTGCAAGCCCCGCAGTTCGGTGATGTTCCGGCACATGCCCTCAACGATAGCCGTGGGCCGCGGGCCTCTACGGTGTTGTCATGACCGACGACATCCTGCTGATCGGCACCGACGAGCGGGTGCGCACCCTGACGCTGAACCGGCCGCAATCCCGCAACGCGCTGTCCTCGGCGTTGCGAGACCGGTTCTTCGGCGCCCTGGCCGACGCGGAGGCCGACGACGACGTCGACGTCGTCATCCTCACCGGCGCCGATCCGGTGTTCTGCGCCGGGCTGGATCTCAAGGAGCTGGGCAGCGAGTCGGCGCTGCCGGACATCTCGCCGCGCTGGCCGCCGATGACCAAGCCGGTCATCGGCGCCGTCAACGGCGCCGCGGTCACCGGCGGCCTGGAGCTGGTCCTGTACTGCGACATCGTGATCGCCTCGGAGCGGGCGCGTTTCGCCGACACCCACGCCCGGGTGGGGCTGCTGCCCACCTGGGGGTTGAGCGTGCGATTACCGCAGAAGGTGGGCGTCGGCCTGGCCCGGCGGATGAGCCTGACCGGGGACTACCTGTCGGCCGCCGACGCGCTGCGGGCCGGGCTGGTGACCGAGGTGGTGCCGCACGAGAAGTTGCCGGCCGCCGCCCGCGGGGTGGCGGCCAGCATCGTCGGCAACAACCAGGACGCGGTGCGGGCGTTGCTGGCGTCCTACCACCGGATCGACGAGTCGCAAACCAGCGAGGGGCTGTGGCTGGAGGCCATGGCGGCCCGCCAATTCCGGACCAGCGGTGCCGACATCGCCGCCAACCGCGAGGCCGTGCTGCAACGCGGACGCTCCCAGGTCCGCTGAAGAACGATCAGCCGAGCGCGGCGCGCAGTGACGCGACGGCGTCGTCGATCGACCCGTTGATCGAATAGCCGGCGGCCAGCTTGTGGCCACCGCCGCCGAACACCGACGCGACCGCCGCCAGATCCACGTCGGACTTGGCCCGCATGGACACCGACCAGTGCTGCGGGTCGACCTCCTTGAACACGGCGGCCACCTCGGCCTGCTGCGTGGTGCGCACGATGTCGACGATGCTCTCGACTTCCTCCGGGCGCGAATTGACCCATTCGGAGTTTTCGACGACCGCGTAGACCAGGCCGCGGCCGCCCGCCGCGTCGGGCACCAGCTGCGCCGAGCCCAGCACCCGCGACAGCAGCGGCAGCCACGCGAACGGATGGGTGTCCATCAGCGCCCGGCTGATCGCGGCGTTGTTCACGCCGGCGTCCACCAGCCGGGCCGCCAGCCGCAGCGCCCGGGCGCTGGCCCAGCGGAACGACCCGGTGTCGGTCGTCAGCCCCGCGTAGATGCAGTGCGCGACATCGGTGTCGATCGGCTTGCCCCACGCGTCGAGAAGCTCGGCGACCAACAGCGTGGTGGAGTCCGCCGTCGGGTCGACGAAGTTGGCGGTGCCGAACATGTCGTTGGAGGCGTGGTGGTCGATCACCAGCAGGTGGTGGTCCGGGCCGGCCAGGTCGATCAGGGCACCGAGCCGCTTGGCGCTCGGAACATCAACGGTCACAACAAGATCCACGTCGCAGCGGATCTCGTCGGGGCCGACCAGCAGGTGGCACCCGGGCAGCGACCGCAGCGACTCCGGCAACGCCTCCGGCGCGGCGAAACTGACCTCGACGGCCTTGCCGCACCTGTCCAGGACCGTGGCCAGCGCCAGCCCGGCGCCGATGGTGTCGGCGTCGGGGTGGACGTGGCAGATCACCGCGATCGTCGTCGCCGCCGACAGCAACTCGGCGGCGCCGGCGGCGTCGACCCGTGCCCCCGCGATCGGGGCGGCGGGCGGCTCAGTCTTCGCGTTGATCGTCGTCACCGGTGTCCTTAGCGTCGGGCCCGCTATCACGGTACGGATCGGCCTCCCCCGCCGGCTTGGCGCCCACCCGAACCCGCGCCAGATCGGCGTCCGCCGCGCGGGCACGGGCCAGCAACTCGTCCATCCGCCGCACGTGGTCGGACGTCGTGTCCCGGGTGAACGTCAGCGTGGGGGTGAAGCGCACCCCGGTGCCCGCGCCGACCCGGGTGCGCAGCGTGCCCTTGGCCCGCTCCAGCGCGGCCGCCGCGGCACCGTAATCCGGCTCGTCGTCCAGCGTTCGCCCCATCACCGTGTAGAACACCGTCGCGTCGTGCAGGTCCGCCGTTACCTTCGTGTCGACGATGGTCACCCCGTCCAGCCCGGGATCCTTGATCTCGAACTCGATCGCCGAGGCGACGATCGTGTTGATCCGCTTGGCCAGCCGGCGCGCCCGAGCGGGGTCAGCCATGCCGGCCGCCCATCAGGTGCGCTCCTTTTGGACCAGCTCGTAGGTCTCGATGACGTCGCCTTCCTTGATGTCGTTGTAGCCCAACGTCATACCGCACTCGAAGCCCTCGCGGACCTCGGTCACGTCGTCCTTCTCCCGCCGCAGCGAGGTCACCGTGAGGTTGTCGGCGACGACGATGTTGTCGCGCAACAGCCGGGCCTTGGCGTTGCGGCGCACGATGCCGGAGGTGATCATGCAGCCGGCGATGATGCCGACCTTCGAGGACCGGAAGATCGCGCGGATCTCGGCGCGCCCCAGCTCGTTCTCCTCGTAGATCGGCTTGAGCATGCCGCGCAGGGCCTTCTCGATCTCGTCGATCGCCTGGTAGATCACCGAGTAGTAGCGGATGTCCACGCCCTCGCGGTTGGCCAGCTCCGTCGCCTTGCCCTCGGCGCGCACGTTGAAGCCGATGATCACCGCGTCCGAGGCCGACGCCAGGTTGACGTTGGTCTCGGTGATGCCGCCGACGCCGCGGTCGATGACCCGCAGCGCGACCTCGTCGTCGACCTGGATGCCCATCAGGGCCTCCTCCAGCGCCTCGACCGTACCGGCGTTGTCGCCCTTGAGGATCAGGTTCAGCTGGCTGGTTTCCTTCAGCGCCGAGTCCAGGTCCTCCAGGCTGATCCGCTTGCGGCTGCGGGCCGCCAGCGCGTTGCGCTTGCGGGCGCTGCGCCGGTCGGCGATCTGGCGGGCGATGCGGTCCTCGTCGACGACCAGGAAGTTGTCGCCGGCCCCGGGCACCGACGTGAAGCCGATGACCTGCACCGGCCGCGACGGCAGCGCCTCCTCGACGTCCTCGCCGTGCTCGTCGACCATGCGGCGCACCCGCCCGTAGGCGTCGCCCGCGACCACCGAGTCGCCGACGCGCAGCGTCCCGCGCTGCACCAAAACCGTTGCGACGGGCCCGCGTCCGCGGTCCAGGTGCGCCTCGATCGCCACACCCTGGGCCTCCATGTCGGGGTTGGCCCGCAGGTCCAGGGCGGCGTCCGCGGTCAGCAGCACCGCCTCCTCCAGCGCCTCGATGTTGGTGCCGACCTTCGCCGAGATGTCAACGAACATCGTGTCGCCGCCGAATTCCTCTGGCACCAAACCGTATTCGGTGAGCTGCCCGCGGATCTTGGCCGGGTCGGCGCCCTCCTTGTCGATCTTGTTCACCGCCACCACGATCGGCACGTCGGCGGCCTGCGCGTGGTTGATGGCCTCCACCGTCTGCGGCATCACGCCGTCGTCGGCGGCGACCACCAGGATCGCGATGTCGGTGGCCTTGGCGCCGCGGGCACGCATGGCGGTGAACGCCTCGTGGCCCGGGGTGTCGATGAAGGTGATCAGCCGCTCGCTGCCGTCGAGGTCGACGGACACCTGGTAGGCGCCGATGTGCTGGGTGATGCCGCCGGCCTCGGCCTCGCGGACGTTGGCCTTGCGGATGGTGTCCAGCAGCCGGGTCTTACCGTGGTCGACGTGGCCCATCACGGTCACCACCGGCGGACGGGTCTGCAGGTCCTCCTCGGTGCCCTCGTCCTCGCCGTAGGTGAGGTCGAACGACTCGAGCAGCTCGCGGTCCTCGTCCTCGGGGGACACGACCTGGACGTTGTAGTTCATCTCACTGCCCAGCAGCTCGAGCGTCTCGTCGCCGACCGACTGGGTGGCCGTCACCATCTCGCCGAGGTTGAACAGCGCCTGCACCAGCGCGGCCGGGTTGGCGTCGATCTTCTCGGCGAAGTCGGACAGCGACGCCCCGCGCGCCAGCCGGATCGTCTCGCCGTTGCCGTGCGGCAACCGCACACCGCCGACGACCGGCGCCTGCATCGAGTCGTATTCCTGGCGCTTCTGCCGCTTGGACTTGCGGCCGCGCCGGGGCGCACCGCCGGGACGGCCGAACGCGCCCGCGGCGCCGCCGCGCTGTCCGGGACGGCCGCCGCCACCGGGACGGCCGCGAAAACCACCGGGCGCGGCGCCCACGCCGCCCCCGCCGCCGCCGCGGTAGTTACCGCCGCCGCCGTCGGAGCGGCCGCCACCGGGCCCACCGGGCCGGCCGCCCCCGGGCCGGGGCCCACCG